>NZ_CALGVK010000184.1:0-41434 GCF_937930195.1 uncultured Empedobacter sp. | reverse complement strand
CATGAGTGGAAAATTATATTTGGTTCCAACACCAATCGGAAATTTAGGAGATATGACATTTCGAGCTGTTGATGTATTAAAAGAATCGGATGTGATTCTTGCTGAAGACACGCGAAATAGTGGTATTTTACTAAAACATTTCGAAATTTCTACTCCAATGCGTAGTTATCATATGCACAACGAACATCAAGCAACAGAAGATATTGTTCGTCAGTTAAAAGATGGTCAAATTATCTCTATTATTACAGATGCTGGAACTCCAGGTATTTCTGATCCAGGTTATTTGTTAGCGAAAGAGTGTGTTGCAAATGATATTGTTATCGAATGTTTGCCTGGCGCAACTGCTTTTGTTCCTGCTTTGGTTGTTTCGGGATTACCAAATAACGAATTTACTTTTGTTGGATTTTTACCTGTAAAAAAAGGACGAAAATCTAAATTAGACTCATTAGTAGATGAAAAGAAAACAATGATTTTCTACGAATCTCCCCATAAAATAGGACGAACTTTAAAAGATTTAGCTGAAAATTTTGGCGCTGAACGTAAAGCGAGTTTATCACGAGAAATTTCTAAAAAGTTTGAAGAAACATTACGTGGAACTTTAACAGAATTGGCTGAAATTGCCGAAAAAAGAAATTTAAAAGGTGAAATGGTTTTGGTTGTTGAAGGAAATCACTAATCGTTGAAACGAATGTCTTTGATGTTTAATTGCCAAGTTCCTTTTCCTTGCCAATAATTCATCCCGATAGTATAAACCATATCAAACGATTGACCTTTCTCTAATTTTGGACCAAATTTACCTAATTTGAAACCTATTGCAGGAAATGTAATACGCGTATCTCGTTGATGTACATACAAACGTGCATGTTCTTTACCAACTAATCTAAAATCTGTTGCCAATAGATCTTTTGACAGAAAAACAGGGTTCATATTTTCTGGACCAAAAGGAGCCATACGCATCACAGATTCTAAAAAAGTACGTGTCATATCGTTGAACGATATCTCTTTATCAATCAAAATAGAAGGTGTAAAGTGTTTGCCGTTCGACATTTCTTTTACCGTTTCATCAAATTTTATTTTAAACTTCTCGAAGTTTTCTTCTTTCATTGCTAAACCGGCCGCCGCCATATGTCCACCAAATTGAGTTAGCAAATCTTTGTTGGTTGCAATAGCAGAATGAATATCAAATTCTTGAATAGAACGTGCCGAACCTACTATTTCTCCTTCATTGTTTTTCGTAAATACAATCGTCGGTTTGTAGTACAAGTCAACTAAACGCGAAGCAACAATTCCTATGACTCCCTTATTCCAAGAAGAATCGTAAACAATTGTCGAATATTTTTCATCTGTATTGATTTGATTTAGTTGTAATAGCGCATCATGTGTCATGTCAAGGTCCAACGTTTTGCGTTCGTTATTCAAAGAATTTATGTCATTCAGGTATTTACGACAATCTTCTTCGTCTGTACTCAACATAAAACGAACAGCTTCAGAACCGTGTTTTATTCGTCCAGCGGCATTAATTTTTGGCGCAATTGAAAAAACAACATTCGAAATGTTGACATTATTTTTAATATTGGTCGGAATTAATTGTTGAAATGCTAAACGAGGTTCAGAGTTTAATCGTTGTAAACCTGCATAAGCTAAGATGCGATTTTCACCCGTAATGGGTACAATATCAGCCGCAATACTTACAGCAACTAAATCTAAAAGTGGTAAAAGATTCTCTTTCGGAAGGTTAAACTTTTCGGTATATGCTTGTGCTAATTTAAATCCAACTCCACAGCCGCTCAACTCTTTGTACGGGTAACGGCAACCTTTTTGTTTTGGATCCAAAACAGCATAGGCTTTTGGCACAGAACGATCTGGTAAATGGTGATCGCAAATAATATAATCTATTTTTTTTGATTGTGCATAGTTAATTTCTTCATGAGCTTTTATGCCACAATCTAACACAATAACCAGTGAAATGTTATGATCTACAGCAAATTGTATGCTTTGTTGAGAGATGCCATAACCTTCGTTGTTTCGATCTGGAATATAAAAAAAGACTTTCGAGTAGATAGAAGTCAGAAATTCGTAAAATAATGTTACAGCTGTCGTTCCATCTACATCGTAGTCTCCAAATATTAAGATATTTTCTTCGTCATCTATAGCGTTTTTGATACGCGAAACTGCATCAGACATTCCTTTCATCAAAAAAGGATCATGCAATTCCTTTAAAGAGGGGTTGAAATACGATTTAGCTTGGCTAAAATTCGTTATTCCACGTTGAGCTAATAAAATAGCAAGAACCTCTGAAATGTTAAGTGATTCTCTTAAATCCTTAATTACCTCAGTTGTGGCTTGTTCTTTTATTTCCCATGTTTTTTCCATCTCTTTAATGTACGTATTTTTTATTAGAGAGAAGGGTAAAAGCAATCTTATTTAGATTTATTTGCTTCTTTAACGTATTTGTCTAATGCCATTGTCATTGACGGTGTCTGTGGTGTTGGCACCTCAATATCTACACGTAATCCCATCTCTTTTGCTTGATCTGCTGTCGATTTCCCAAAAACTGCTATTCTCGTATCGTCTTGTACAAATTCTGGAAAATTTTCAAATAAAGATTTAATACCAGAAGGTGTAAAGAAAACAAGAATGTCATATTTTACATCAGACAAATCTGATAAATCACTTGATACAGTTCTGAACAAAGTTGCTTTTTGCCATGTTAAACCTAAGCTATCTAATAAAGTAGGAACGTTTGGTTTCAAAACATCAGATGCGGGTAATAAAAAGTTTTCTTCTTTGTGCTTTTTAAACAAAGGCACCATGTCAGCAAATACTTTTTCTCCAATATAAATTTTACGTTTTCTATAGACTATGTATTTTTGTAAATAGAAGGCAATCGCTTCAGATTCACAAAAATATTTCATAGAATCAGGAACGGTAAAACGCATTTCTTCTGCAAGGCGGAAGAAGTGATCAATTGCATTTCTACTCGTAAAAATAACTGCAGTAACTTTGCTAAAATCAATCTTTTGTTGTCTAACTTCTTTTGCGTCTATTCCGACAACTTGGATAAATGGTCTAAAATCAATTTTGATTTTATTACTTTTTTCAATCTCGTAGTATGGCGAGTTCTCCGCCTGAGGCGTTGGTTGTGATACTAATATTGATTTAACTTTCATAGTAATTTTAGATTACTTTACCAACAATTAACAGCTTTGCTAAAACCATAATAGGTAAAATTTCTAGGGTGCAAAGGTACAAAATATTATAATACCAAATTGATTTATTCTTATGAATTTGTTTGGCGTAAATGCTATAAATCTCAAATATTCTATTCAAAAACAACAAAATAAAACCGATGATGATTAAATAATCTTTGTTAATTTGGGTATAAAAAAATAAAAAGCAAATAACTAATAAAAGCAAAACATTTTTAGCGTTTACATAACTCGAACTTTTCATAAAATAGAGAATAGAACTAGATTCATAAAATACTTTATAAAAAACGACCTCTATCAATAGTCTGAAAAGCATGATGATACTAATAATTCCAAAGGTTATTCCTAGACGAGATAAATAATAAAAGTTGAAATTCGGGAGGTGGTTGTAATTAATGTCAAAATAAGAAACCAATAGTAGACTGATCAATAAAACTGTTACAGCATTTACAATAAAACTAAACAGAGTCGTATTATCGTCCGTAAAATTCATGTATTCGTTTTTATTTGTTAGCGTCTTAAAATTTTTCGCAAACAAATATTTTGTCGCACAAACCAATAATAAACACATTATCAAAGTAATAAGAATAGTGTCATTGCCAACTGTGTTTTTTCCTATTGAGATTAAATCGTTTGTTTTCATAATTTTTTCAAAAATACAAAACCCTAACAATCTTATAACTATCTTTATGCCCACAAAATTATATTTATGTCGGACAAATTAGTTATTATCCCGACCTATAACGAAAAAGAAAACATAGAAGCTATAATCCGCGCTGCTTTAGCGGCTGACGGAGCATTTGATGTATTAATTGTTGATGATAGTTCTCCTGATGGAACAAACGAAATTGTAAAACGTTTAATTCCTGAGTTTAATGGGCGTTTGCATTTAGAAATTCGAACAACAAAAGATGGTTTGGGGCGTGCTTATGTACATGGTTTTAAATGGGCTTTAGCCAATAATTACGAATTTATTTTCGAAATGGATGCCGATTTTTCTCATAATCCAAATGATTTGCCACGTTTGTATCAAGCTTTGGCTGATGGTGCTGATTTAGCAATTGGTTCTCGCTATTCTAATGGCGTTAATGTTGTTAATTGGCCTATGAACAGAGTTTTGTTATCTTATTTTGCTTCAAAATATGTTCGTGTTATTACGCGTTTACCTGTTCATGATGCAACAGCAGGATTCGTAGGTTATCGTGCAAATGTTTTAAAAACATTAGATTTAGATAAAATTAAATTTAAAGGTTATGGATTTCAGATTGAAATGAAATACAAAACATGGATCAAGAAATTTAAACTAAAAGAAGTCCCTATTATATTTACGGACAGAACGTTGGGAGAGTCAAAAATTAGTTCTGATATTATTGGGGAAGCTGTTTTTGGCGTAATTTCGTTGCGAATAAGACATATATTTGGACAATTATGAAGTATTTGTATGTAGCAATTATTTTATTTTTAGGAGTATTTAGTTGTGCTCCAAAAAATTATGAAAAACCAAAAGATCTTATCGGAAAGTCTGATATGATAGATATTTTGACAGATTTATACATTAGCCAACAAGGTTTGCAAATGTATCCAATTCAAAATGAAGATCAAAGCCTTGTTTTAGCGAAAGACGCAGTAGACATTTTGAATGCTTATGATGTTTCAATAAATACTTTCCAAGAAAGTTACAAGTATTATATGATGCAACCAGAAAAAATGAAAAAGATGTTGGATGAGGTTAAAAATAATCTTGAGGATAAATTATCCAAAGAAGAAAAAGAACGTCAAAACACTCAAAAAAATAATTTAGAAGAGTTCAAACCTCAATAAAAAAAGCCTCAAGTTTAGATGATTTGAGGCTTTTTTTATGTAATTATTCTGTTATAAATAGTGATTTCAATTCAAGCGCATCCGCAGGTTGCATACGTCCTGCTAAAATTAAACTTAATTGTTTACGACGCAAAGCTGCTTCGTAACGTTCAATTTCTTGTTCAGTTTCAGGAATTAATTCAGGTACTTTTACAGGTTTATTGTCGTTATCAACTGCGACAAAAGTGTAAATTCCACTATTTGTTTGGTTGTAAATACAGTTTTCGTAATCGTATACATAAACATCGACATACACTTCCATCGAAGAATTGAATGCTCGTGTAACTTTAGATTCTAATTTTATTGTACTTCCCATAGGTATAGGAATATTGAATGCAACATGGTTCACACTTGCAGTTACAACTAAGAAACTTCCACCATGCATTTTTGCAGAGATTGATGAAATTCGGTCCATAGAAGCTAACAATTCACCTCCGAACATATTTCCTAAATTGTTGGTTTCATTTGGTAAAACCAAATTTGTCATTACAGCTAATGATTCTTTTGCTGTTTTTGCTTTCGCCATAAACTTTTGTTTGTTGTTTGCAAATTTCAATAAAATAAACGAGTTTCTTTATACCATCAATAAAATAAGCTATCCACAGGATAGCTTATTTTATTGATGGTATTTTAAAAGGTAAATTAATTTTCAGTTCTAACCCATGTTCCGGGCGACTTTTTATTTACATCATTCATATATTTTTGTGCATCATCTATATTATTAAAGCTATTGTATGTAACATAGTAATAGCGACCTTTTACATAGTTGATTTCAGCATTTTTGTAACCTTGTTTTTTCAATTCGCCCAACAATCTATCTGCATCTTCTTGTCTTTTCAAAGAAGCAGCGATAACTTGGTATTTTTTATTTGAAGTTTTTACAGTTGATTTTGTTGTACTATCTTTTTTATCAACATTTTTTACATCTTCTTTTTCTGGTGATTCAATCTTCGTTATTTTTTTTGTTTCAGTTTTAACGATTTCTTTTGATGAAGGTTTTTCTTTTACAATTGCAGTTATTTCCTTATCCGTTTCATTCAGTTTAGTTTCTTTTACAACTGTAATTTCAACTTTTTTTGGTGTTTCAATTGTATCTGTTTTTGTTACTGTTTCAGCAATTTGATATTCGACTAAAGAAGGTTCAGTAATCGTTTGTGGCATATTATAAACGTCATATTGCACAGAAACTTTTTCAGTTTGTTTTGTTTCATTTTGGCCAATCATTGGCAAAACTAAACCGCTCCATTGTTTATTTACAAATTTTTGTACAGGTTGCGGCGTATTAAAATATAGAAAGCCACCAACTATAATAGGAATTATAGAGGCTGCTGCTAAAAATTTAGACATGTGTTTGTTTGATGTTTTAGCTTTAGATGAATCTAAAATGTAATTGGCTTGTAAATTTGAAAGCCCATAAGCAGCAACGAAATAATTTTGAGCATTTTCTGGTTTGAAGTCAATTTTTCCTGCTTCATTAAATTTTAATGAGCCAATATTTTGTAAGGTTAGAATTTTCCCATTTTTCAAATGTTCTTGCCAAAAATAAACCTGTTCATTCAAAAAAGTTTGCGCATTTTCAAAAGACATGGGTTCATCTTGTACAATTTTATTCACCAAAACTCCATCACTTTTTGTTAAAGTCGAATTGAAAGAAAGTTCTTTTCTTGGTGGAATAAAAGTATTCGTTTTCTCGTCGAATGCTACAGACGCTGCATTTGAAATAAACGCACCAAAGTTCGGAACGATTACACAATCGTGCTGAAATAATAATTGACTTATATGCTCTTCTAACCTCATACTACGAAATTAACATTTTTTTTAAATTCTGCAAAAAAATAAATACTTAAAATACTACTTAGTTGGTTTAATATTAATAATTTAACAAAATGAAAACCGATTTACCTTATATTTTAGCACTTTCTTTTCAGAAAAGAATTGGCGATATCACAGCCCGAAAAATTATTCAATTTTTTGGTTCGGCAGAAGCTGCTTGGAATTGTAAACCAAAAGATTTGATGCAAATTTCGGGAATTGGTCAGCAAATAAGCAAAGATTTTGGTCAAAAAAAATGGTTAGAATTGGCTTTTAACGAAATCGAATATTGTGAAAATAATCATATTCGTATTTTAACTTTTTACGACGATACCTATCCACAGCTGTTAAAAGAGTGTATTGATGCGCCTTTGGTACTTTTTTGTAAAGGAAATTTAGAGTTCAATCATTTTAATAATAAAAAGATTTCAATCGTTGGAACTCGAAAAATGACCAATTATGGACGAGGTTTTATTGCTGAATTAATTGAAGGTTTAGCAGATTTTGATGTAACTATTGTTAGTGGATTGGCGTATGGTTGCGATATAGAAGCGCATACAAATGCACTTAAAAATAAGTTGGTAACTTGGTCAGTGATGGGAACTAATTTCGAACGAATTTATCCTGCAGCTCACAAGATTATTGCAGTAGAAATGTTACAAAAAGGAGGTTGGATTACTGAACAACCAAGTTTTAAAGCTGGCGCTCCTGAATCATTTCTTCAACGAAATCGTATCATTGCAGGATTGTCCGATATTACAATAGTAGTAGAATCAGCTTTTAAAGGAGGAAGTTTGGTAACCGCTAAATTCGCAAATGAATACAATCGAGAAGTGTTTGCTTTACCTGGAAAAACAACAGATGCATTAAGTGTTGGATGTAATTATTTGATTAAATCTCATCAAGCTTATTTAGTGGAAAACTCGAAAGATATTATTGATTATTTTAATTTCAATTCACAGAAAAAATCAAAACAAATAGATCTATTTATTGAAATTTCTGATGATGAAAAAGTGATTGTAAATTACTTGAAAAAAAACGGAAAGCAACACATCGATAAAATGTCTTTTGAATTGAATATGAAATCGTATGAGTTAATGCCTTTGTTGTTAGATTTGGAGTTGAAACAAATTATTTCTACACTTCCAGGGAAGTTTTATGATTTATTGTAATAATAAATACAATTTTTAACCAATTATTTTGTTATAAATTACAGTATTTTTGTGCATTATGAAGACAAAATTGTTCATTTTCATCACCATGATTTTCACAAGTTTAAACGCTCAAAATGATAAAGCGCGTTGGAACGATCTTTTTTCTTACAGCAATGTAAAATTGTTGGAAGAAGTAAATGGTGTAATTTATTGTGGTACCGAAAACGGGATATTCTTATTTAATCCTAAAAATCCAACAAATGATTGGATTAAGTTGAATAAAACCAATTTTTTGAATAATGTGGGAGTTTCTGCAATGGCTTATGATAAAGAGTCAGATTCGTTTTTAGTAGGTTATGAAAATGGAGGATTAGATTTATTGAAATCTGGTGAATCGACGATGGTGCTGGATATTAAATGGAATGGATTTAACGGAGTTAAAAAAATCAATCATATTTTTATAAATGATGGAATTGCGTTTATTTCTGGTGCTTTTGGGATTGTTTCCTACGATCTGAAAGATGAAGAATTTAAAGAAACAACACGTACAAATACAGCTGTTGTAAATGATGCAACAATTTTAAATAACAAACTTTATATTGCTACATCAAAAGGGATTTTTTCAAGTGAATTAACTTCAAAGAAATTAAATAATCCAAATATTAATTTGTGGACTGTTCAAAATTTGAATCAAAATGTTTCAAATATAGAATTGTTTGAAAAAGAGATTTATTATTCAGTAGAAAATGAATTAAAAACAATTTCTGGAACTCCTGTTTCTGAAGCTTTTAATTTTATTGAAGATTTAAAATTATCAAATGAAAAATTAATCATTACTCAAAATAATCAGATATCTGTTTTAGGAAGTGGTGATTATTCTAAATCTGAAATTAATTTTAATACTGCAATTTCAATTGATAATATTGTTTATGGAGGTTCAGTAAATCATGGAATTATTAATTTATCTAATCTTGAAGAATTTTATCCCGATGGACCATTTAACAATAAAGCTTGGTCGGTTACAACAAAAAATGGCAAAGTATGGATTGCACCAGGAGGAACAGAAGGATATACAGCTCCGATTCAAAATGAAGATGGATTTTCTATGTACAATGGAAAAAAATGGAATCATTTTTCAAGCGAATGTTTAGGAACAGCAAGAGACATTACTACTGTATCTGTTAATCCTACCAACGATAAAAACTTTGTTATAGGTTCTTTTAATAAAGTAGATAATAATACAAGATTGTTTGAATTCAACACAGATTTTTCAACAAATTTATCTAATTGTAGAGATGAGTATAAGTTGATTTTAAATACAGAAATACCAGGTTCTAGAATTTCAGGTGTAAAATTTGATGCGTTAGGCGATTTATATATTGGAGCATCTTTTCCTAGTAATTTTTCGCAGGATTGGAAAGTTACATTTTATGCTAAAAGAACAAATAACTCTTGGATAACGTACGGACCAGAAAGTGGGAATGAATCTGTTGCTTTATCTCCTAGTGTTACTGATTCATATGTTTATTATCCCGTTGCAAGAAATGGAGGAATAATTGTTTTTGATAAAAATTTGGGTAAAGTTCAATCAATCAATACTTCCAATAGCAAATTGCCAATAAACAATGTTTTAGCTATAGCAAATGATAAGACAAATAATCTTTGGATAGGAACAGGACAAGGATTGGTAGTGCTTTATAGTGCTGACGATTCTGTAAAAAATAATACAGTTAATGTAGAACCAATTGTTATTATTCAAGATGGAATTCCAGAAGCCTTATTAACAGATGTGGGTATTTATTCCATAAAAGTTGATAATGCAAACAGAAAATGGATTGCAACAAATGGAGCAGGTGTATATTATGTTTCGGAGAGTGGAGAAGAAACAAAACTACATTTCACCTCTAAAAATTCGCCTTTACCTTCTGATATAGTGTACGATGTTTCGATTGATGAAACCACAGGAAAGGTATTTTTTGCAACAGAAAAAGGAGTGGTTTCTTATAATGGTGATGTTTCGACGGAAACCAATAACTTTAATGATGCAATTGCATATCCAAATCCGTATCGTCCAGAATATACAGGGAATATTACAATTAAAAATCTTCCAAATAGAGCTTTAGTTAAAATTACAGATATTGTTGGAAATTTACTTTTTGAGAAAAAAGCAGATGGAGGAGTGATAGAATGGAATACAAACAATTCGAAAGGAAAACCAGTAGCTTCTGGAATTTACTTAGTTTTGATGACAAATGCAGATGGTACCGAAACTAAAACATTGAAACTTGCAGTTGTTAGATAATGAAAATTTTAGAGACCAAAGCAGTAGTCCTTTCAAGCATAAAATATGGTGACACGAGTTTAATAATTCGTTGTTATACCCAAGATTTTGGCTTAAAATCATTTATAGCAAAAGGCGTTTTCTCTAAAAAAAAGCGAAATACATCTTTGTATTTTCCACTTGCAGAAATAGATCTTAGTTTTCAACCCAAATCAAGTGAACAACAATTGGTTTTCTTAAAATCGGCTCAAACTTCCTATTATTACGAAACCTTGCATTTTCATCCAATCAAATCGGCGATTGTTTTTTTCTTGGCTGAAATTCTAAATTTAGTGTTGAAAGAAGAAACCGATAACCCAGATTTATACCTATATATCGAACATTCACTAAAAGAATTTGATCAAAAAAAAGAAGATTTTGCAGATTTTCATTTGATTTTTTTGATTCAATTGACACATTTTTTAGGGTTTTATCCCAATTTAGAATTAGACGGAAATCTATTCGATTTAGAAAATGGTTTTTTTACAAATTCCAATTCATCCATCAACATGTTGAAAGCAGATGAAACCGTTTTGTTCAAAAAACTATTAGAACTTAATTTTACAGCAGATTCAAAAAATATATTTAACCAATCACAACGTTCTTTATTGCTCGAAATTTTGGTGAAATATTATCAAATTCATACCAATAATTTTAAGAAACCAAAATCATTACAAGTTTTACATGAATTGTTTAGTTAAATCTCCGGAAATAATTTCTAACAAATCTTTAAAACAGAGAATAAAGAAAACTCCATATATTTGCTATAGTTAAAACATTCACAATGAAATTCAATACAAAAGCTATACACGGTGGTCAACAACACGATCCATCTACAGGAGCCGTAATGACTCCAATTTATCAGACATCAACTTTTGCACAACGTTCACCTGGAGATTATAAAGGTTACGAATATTCTCGTGGTGCAAACCCTACTCGTACTGCTTTAGAAAATGCATTAGCTTCTATCGAAGGTGGAGTTGCAGGTTTTGCCTTTGGTTCTGGTTTAGCAGCAATTGATGGCGTTTTGAAATTATTCAAACCAGGTGATGAAATTATCGCAATGGACGATTTATATGGTGGTTCTTACCGTTTATTTACGCGTGTTTACGAGAAATTTGGATTGAAATTCCATTTCGTAGATATGACAAATGTTGAGGCTGTTGTCGCGTTGATCAATTATAACACAAAAATGGTTTGGATTGAAACACCAACAAATCCATTGATGAAGGTAGTTGATATCAAAGCGGTAAATGATGCGTCAAAAGCAAAAAAAGCAGATGTTTTAGTTGCGGTTGATAACACATTTGCGTCGCCATATTTGCAACGTCCTATCGAGTTAGGTGCTGATATTGTGATGCATTCAGCAACAAAATATTTAGGAGGTCATTCTGATTTAGTGGCTGGAGCAATCATCGTTAATTCGGAGCAATTAGCAACAGATGTTCACTTCAATTTATTTGCAACGGGTGGAATTTTAGGCCCACAAGACTCTTATTTAGTTCTTCGCGGAATCAAAACATTGGCTGTTCGTATGGATCGTCATTGTTCTAATGGAATGAAAGTGGCTCGATTTTTAGAAGCTCATCCAAAAGTTGCGCATACGTATTATCCAGGATTAGAAAATCATCCACAGCACGAAATTGCCAAAAAACAAATGAAAGATTTCGGTGGAATGGTCACATTTACATTAACTTCTGGAAAAAAAGAAGATGCGTTCAAAATTTTAGAAAATTTGAAAGTTTTCACTTTAGCAGAATCATTAGGAGGAGTAGAATCGTTGGCAAATCACCCTGCAACAATGACACATGCATCTATTCCAGCAGAAAAACGTGCGGAAATTGGTATCACAGATGATTTAATTCGTTTGTCTGTTGGTATCGAAGATATAGATGATTTATTAGAAGATTTAGAACAAGTTTTGAACTTGATATAATCGAGTAATAATATAATTAAAAGTCTGAATTTAGTTTCAGACTTTTTTATTTTTATATAATGAAATTCATCATTTTCTTTTTACTTTCTACGTTGAGTTTTGCTCAACAATTGGATACGATTAATCTCAATCAAGTTGAGGTGATCAATTATTCCAATTACAAACAGTTTCGACCAAAGTTTAAAAAAGTGGAACGATTGACTGATAACACAAGTTTTGGTCTTAAAATATTTTCAAATTTATTGCTACCAAAAGAAAAGGAAATTGAGATTGTCGCAATTGAGATTTTGTTCGAATCAAAAGTCAAAAAGAAGAATTATTGCAACGAATTTTATTATTTTAAACCAATAATTCTACAATCGATTGGTCATAAACAAAGTTTGATTGGTGAAAAATGGTTCGAAGTTGATAAAGATTATCAAGGAAAATATATTTTTCCAGTTCATTTAAAACTCAATATTTCAGAAGCAAAAAACTATTTTATTGGTGTAGAAACTTCTTACGAAAATCCTTTTTGTCCCGAAGGAAATGGTTATTTTGATTTGATAAAAACGAAACAAGCAGTTGATTTGTATTTTGAAATTAATTCAGAAATGATAAAACAAGATGTTTTAAAAAATTATTCATTAAATTATATCATCTATTATAAGTAAAAAGGATATTATTTTGCAACAATATCCTTTTTAACATTTAAATCAAATTACTTCACAATAATTTTAGAAGAAGTTTGATTCGTTTTAAAAATATAAACTCCTTTTGGTAAATTGGTCTGAATAGAATTTTGTCCTATTTTTAATTCACCTTGATGAATTAATTTACCATTTACATCAAAAATTTGATAAGGTGATTTTTCTTTTGTATCAACAGTAAAGTTGCCGTTGGTTGGATTTGGATAAAGAGAAAATTTCTTAGAATTCACTTCGGAAGTTGCTAAATTACTACACAAGAAATGAGAATAATCTACCAATCCTAAAGTCGGATCATCTTTTTGGTGAACAATAACATTTTCTACTTGTTGTTCCGATGATTTTTGATTTTCTATCCAGCAATTTCCAACTGCAGACACATCGTTGACAGAATTATTGTATAAAGCATAATTAATTCCGCCATTTCCATTGTTCGAGAAAATATTATTACCAGGGCGTTCAGCAGTACCTAAGTTGATAAAAGCACCTTTCTCGATATTCGTAATTCCCCATAAACTTCCACGAATTTGATTGTCGAAAATATCAATGACATTTGTTGTAGGATTTGAAGCAAGATAAATTGAAATTCCGCTTCCACCATTCGTAGGATTTGTTTCTGTATTATTATCTTCGAGAATATTTCCGATGATTTTTCCTTTCGAGTTTCCTCCAGAAATGGTAATTCCATATCGGTTGTTGCGAATTGTATTATTTTCGATAATTGCTTCGTTCGTTACACCTAATAAACTTGAAACGGAAATTCCTCCAACTCGAGTTTTTTCTCGATCTCCAATAATTGTATTTCCACGAATAATCGTAGGATTGTTGCCACTTGGTCCCATATTAATTTGAGGACGATTAGAATTGTCTTGATTGTTGCCTTCTAAATGATTATTTTCAAACGTTAAAGCAACAGATTGATTGGCTCCTGAACCGACAACGGGAGTTTTATTGAATTTGAACGTTGAGTTCTTAATGATAGGATTTCCACGAGAAAAATTAATTGCTCCTCCGGTAGAAATTCCACCATATTGATAAGAAATTTCAGAGTTGTTCATGATAAAAGATTCGTTTAGAGAACGAATTCCTCCACCATAAACCATTTTGAAATGATTGAAACTGGCAGTTGCACCTTCTTCTATTCGAATTCCTTTAAAATAAGTAGTTCCTGGATTGTCGGATGTAAACAACACTTCTTTTGGCGCATTAACATCTATTGTTCCGGCAATGGTTATAAGTTT
This sequence comes from uncultured Empedobacter sp., assembly GCF_937930195.1. Lineage (NCBI taxonomy): Bacteria > Pseudomonadati > Bacteroidota > Flavobacteriia > Flavobacteriales > Weeksellaceae > Empedobacter > uncultured Empedobacter sp. Next base: position 27,216 of record NZ_CALGVK010000184.1, on the reverse strand, counting down.
CCCATCAGCAATAACTAAGGTATAATCTGTATCAGATAAAAATGTGTCATTTACAGAAATCGTTAAATCATCTGTTAATTCATAACGATTTGTTGTTTGATCGAAAGTGATGACATCTGTTAAAGCATCAAGATCAGCAATACGGTATGTTTTTCCATCGTTTGGTGTAGCATATTGAGCAAAAATCATCTGCCCAAGCAGCGCTAAGGAAAGTGTAAAAGATTTCTTCATAATTTCACTAAGTATTAATTAGGAATGAAATTAGAAAGAAAAAGCGATTTTTGAAATTATTTATCAATAAAATAGTTCAAAATAAAATAGTCCTCAAAAAATGAGGACTATTGATATGAAAATAATAATCTATTTCTTAGTGAGCAGGAACGAAACGATCTTTTGCTTCTTGTAATAATTGTTCAGCTTGCGCTTTATCACCATATCCTTCTACGATACAAGTTTTATTTTCTAAATCTTTGTAAGTTTTGAAGAAATGCTCAACCGCTTTTAATGTATGAGGGTTCATATCATCTAAACTTTCTAATTGGTTCCAAGTTGGATCAGCAACTGGTACACAAATTAATTTTTCGTCACGACCTTTATCGTCAGACATGTTTAAAACACCAATTGTTTTAACTTCGATAACACAACCTGGTACAGTTGGCTCAGTTAAGAAAACTAATACATCAATTGGGTCACCATCCAATGCTAAAGTATTTTCAACAAATCCGTAGTCTGCTGGGTAAAACATTGGTGAATACAAAACGCGATCAAAACGAATTCTTCCTGTTTCGTGATCCATTTCGTATTTATTACGAGATCCTCTTGGGATTTCTATAATTGCATCAAAAGTCATTGTAATATTCTTTTTTTATTATTTATTCTCTAAAAACTCCAATCTAAACCGATTGTGACGCCAAATTTACGAACATCTGGCAAATTATTATAATTTCCACGCCAATTAAAATCAACTCGAATAGGTCTAATGTTTCCAAAACCAATGTTTTCGATTCCAAACCCGTATTCATAGTAGATTTGTTGATTAGGTGCAAAGTATTCTATTGTGGAATGATTGATTGCTTTACTTTTTTCGGAAATATCTCCGTATGCTGCACGTAAGAAGCCAACTTCTCTTAATTTTAATTTTTTGATTAAGGGAACTTTGTTCAAAATCCAACCATTAAAGTGGTGCTCCCAGTTCATTGTCGCATATTGATCAGTTACAAATTCATAATAATCTAACTGAGAAAACGTTCCATACACTTGTCCATAACTTTCATTACCGGGTATTGCACTCATTAATGAGAGTGGAACACCTTGAAATGTTTTTCCTGCTTCTACTGTTACCAACGATTTACCAAATGATCCAATCAAAATAGGTTGTGTATATAAGAATTGTAATTTATCGTATTCAAAATCTGAATTGATGACACCTTTTAAACCTTTTGTGTAACGTAACATCAACGTTGGTGCAAGTGTAGTCATTTCGTAACGATCAATTCCATATTGCGAATATTTAGCACCTGGACGAGCAATAATCGAAACACTCACACTTGAGTTTGTCAAGGTTTCTTTTAGTTGACCATTCTTTTCGTAAGCTATCGAAAATTGTTGCGCATCCGCAGGCTTTATCAGTTGATAATTTCCATCAACACGAAATGTAACGTTTTTCCATGGCTCTATCGAAGTATAGATGTTTGTCAAATTATTATTACTCAAAAAAGTATTGTCTCCTTGATTAATAATAGATGAAGAAGCAAAACTACGCGTCATAATTCCATCAGATGAGGTTAAAGAAGCAGCCAATTGTTCTACATCTCGCTTTGTTCCAATTCCGACTTGAAAACGATTGTATTTGTTAAACATATAACGGAAATCGGCTCCGTATTTGAATTTATTATCACCAAAACCATAGGCCATAAATCCTTGTGCGCGCCACATATCATTTTGCGAAAAATAAGTACGTGCTCCAGCTCTTAGACGGAAACCTTCGATTTGGTTATATCCAAAAGACGAATATAAATTTCCGATATCAATAGCGTTTCCAACGTTGTAATAACCAGAACCAAGAACTTCAATAGCTTTTACAATATTATTAAATTTTGGAACTTTATTTAATTGTTCTAATGTTTCGTAAATTCCTTCTTGATCTTTTGTTAAAGTCTCAGGACGACTTTCTGCCCAAAATTGATTATCTTTTTCGTTTAAAGAAGCTTTTGCAGGATCTAATCTTTCGTAATAATATGCTTCGGGATGCGTTGTATTGAAATCGTAGTTGTAATAATTAACCGTTTTATGCGCAAAAATTCCTTTTGCACTTTCCTTTTTACTCAACAAAGACATGTCTAACATCGCATATTCTTTCTTTGGATAGAAAATAGAGTCGTTTGGAATGTCGTATTGCAGATTCATGAAAATATTGCGTACAAAATTTACATTGATTTCTTTCGTCGTTTCCATCACAACTTCTTTTACTGCGTAAGCATCTTTCGAAATAAATAATTCACCTTTGAACGTTAGTTCACCTTCTCGACGTGGATAATATTTGATTCGATAAGATTCTACACCGTCAACGTCTACAGTATCTTTCAGTTCATAATCGTACACAGCAAAACCATCAGTGGCAATGGGACTCACAAATTTGATATCTAAAATATTAACTCGATTATCGTAAATATCTACATCACGGAAAAGATTTTTTACTGTTGATGCTACAATTTCATTGTTCTCGAATCCAGATGTTTTATTGGCAATTAATTCGCGACGCTCTTTTGTAGAAGGTTGATTGATACCAGCTATTTTATAAATTGATTCATTCAGAAAAGCGGGTAAATATGTTTTTCCATTAATAGAAGATGTATCAATTTTTTCAAATACAAATTCCATTCCTTTGAAAATCTTACGCTTCATAAAAGTTGAGTCGATATTGCTGATATCAAATTGCAACTTCTCATATTCATCATATTGATAATGTGGCGTTAGCTTTAAACCGTTTTTCTTTTTACGTTTCCAAACCTCTCTTAAAATAGCGTAGGCAGGGTTTTCTTTCTTTTTAAGACGCTTTTTCTTTGCCGAAACAACAGCTTCTTGTAAATCAACTGATTGATTATTATCAATTTCTTGTCCTTCTTCTTCCGCTAAAAATAATTGCGCAATGAAATTATAATCGATTTTATTTTCGATGATATAATCCGAAATTTCATAACCACTTTTCGAAATGACTATTTTTTCTGCATTAGAAGTAGATTCGATATAAAATGTACCATCAGAATTTGATGTTGCACTAACTTTTAGTTCAGGTAATCGAATATCTGCATAAGGAATTGGCTTCAAGGTTTCAGCATCTATTACTTTACCTTGAATTTTTACTTGTGCCTGTAGAGAGGCTAGAACAACTATAAAAAAAGCTGTTATATAACTTTTCATTTATGAGATTTGGTTAAAAAAAATAAAGCCTAGCAAAATGTATGCTAGACTTTACAAATATAGTTGATAATCTTAATATTATTTATACATAACTGATTTTACAGCTTCAATAACATCTTTTGCATTTGGAATCCAAGATTCGTACAAGTTTGGAGCGTAAGGTGCTGAGGTATCTTTAGTTGTAATACGTTTGATCGGCGCATCTAAATAGTCGAATGCTTTTTGTTGAACCATATAGGTAATTTCTGAAGCAACTGAAGCGAAAGGCCATGCTTCTTCTAAAACAACCAAACGATTTGTTTTCTTCACCGATTTAAAAATCGTATCATAATCTAATGGACGAACTGTACGCAAGTCAATAACTTCTACACTAATTCCTTCTTTTGCTAATTCATCAGCAGCAAGATAAGCTTGCTTAATAATTTTACCGAAAGAAACCAAGGTTACGTCTGTTCCTTCTCGTTTGATTTCTGCTTTACCAATTTCGATTGTGTACTCTTCATCTGGCATTTCCATTTTATCTCCATACATCTGTTCAGATTCCATAAAAATAACTGGATCGTTGTCACGAATTGCAGATTTTAATAAACCTTTTGCATCATAAGGATTAGAAGGGACAACCACTTTAAGACCTGGTACATTGGCATACCAATTTTCAAAAGCTTGTGAATGCGTTGCACCTAATTGTCCTGCAGAAGCAGTAGGTCCTCTAAAAACAATTGGACAGTTAAATTGCCCTCCTGACATTTGATAAATTTTAGCGGCGTTATTGATAATTTGGTCAATACATACTAATGAAAAGTTGAACGTCATGTATTCTACGATTGGACGGCATCCTGTCATTGTAGAACCAATTGCAATACCAGAAAAACCAGCTTCTGCGATTGGTGCATCTATTACACGTTCTGGACCAAATTCGTCTAACATTCCTTTCGAAGCTTTGTAGGCGCCGTTATACTCTGCTACTTCTTCTCCAATTAAAAATACAGATTCATCGCGACGCATTTCTTCACTCATTGCCTCTGCGATTACTTCTCTAAATGTTTTTATAGCCATTTTATGCGATTTCGTTCTTTTATTATATTTTTTCCTAAAGCAAATGTAATAAAAAACTTGTGAATTATTTAAAACGAATTTATTCAATAAAAAATCCCAATAAATCGAGTGACAATTTGGGACAGAAAATAATTGAAAAAGTATTCAATTATTGATTTGATTTTAATGATTTAACAATCACGTATTCATATTTCAAGCACTTTTCTTTACATTTGCACAAAATGGTGCTCAACGAGTGAGTTAAAAGGGAATTTGGTTCAATTCCAAAACTGTCCCCGCAACTGTAAATTCTCCCTATCTTTTTACTACAAATCCACTGAGAAATCGGGAAGGATATAAAAAGTGAGAACAAGTCAGGAAACCTGCCATTGATAACGAATGAATAGAAAATGTTTTCGGAGGAAAAACAGCTTTTTAATATGAAAAATTTTTTTCTTTGTTTTAATTTGATTGCAGGAATTGCTTTCGCACAGACAGATACCATCAGTTTGAAGCCTTTGATTATGAATGATGTTTTTCTCAAAAATCATTATAAATCGCAAAGTGTAATCAAACTCAATGATAGTATTTTAGAGCAAAATCCGAATCAACTTACCCAAGTTTTGCAAGCGCAAACACCGCTGTATTTTAAAGAAAATGGTAGAGGAATGGTTTCTTCTCCCTCTTTTCGTGGAACTTTGGCTTCGCACACCGCTGTTGTTTGGAATGGAATTAATGTTAATTCGCAAACAACTGGACAAACTGATTTTAATTTATTTACGAGCAATTCTTTTGACGGAATGATTGTAAAACCTGGTGGCGGAAGTATCGCATATGGAACAGGGGCAATAGGTGGAACAATTCACTTGCTGAATAAGACTGAATACAATAAAGGTCTTAATCAAAAAATAAGTTTGGGTTATGGAAGTTTTGATACATGGTCTGGAAAATATAAACTCAACTATAGTACAGAAAAATTAAGTTCTTCTTTAGCTTATGTAAGAAGTCAATCGGATAACGATTATTCGATTCCAAATTTTATGAAGAAGAACTTGAACGGAAAATATTATTTCAATACGATAAATGCCAATTTTGGGTATAAAATCGATTCGAAAAATGAATTAAAACTATATTCGATGTTTAATTTTGGTAGCCGAGAATTTCCATTGGTTGATATAGGTTCTACGCCTTCGGGTTACGACAATAACGATTATCGTGTGATGACGGAATGGAATTTTAATCCAACTGAAACGTGGCAATCGCAATTAAAGTTGGCTTATGTAAGAGAAGAAAGTAGTTTTTTCAACAACATTCACCATACATATTCTGACGATTTAGAGGTTGATAATTATGTATTGAAATATTATTTGAATCATCAATTGACATCTAATTTTGAAGTAGCGATTTCATCCGAAGCAAATTATAATCAAGGAAGTGGAAATAATTTGAGCAAAAGTGATCAAAATTCACTCAATTTTGCGTTGATTGCAAAACATAAATTATCGGATCATTTTGCGTATGAAGCGAGTGTTCGCCAAGATTTTTCTAACCAATATCAAAATCCTTTTATTTATTCTTTAGGCTTCAATTATCGTCCTATCAATTCCTATCAATTAAGAGGAAATATTTCGAAAAATTTCAGAAATCCAACCTACAATGATTTGTTTTGGAAAACGGGAGGAAATCCAGATTTGAAATCAGAATCGGCTTATCAATTCGAAATTGGGAATGATTTTATCAGTAAAAATTTAAACATTCAAACCAATATTTTTTACAATAAATTGAGTGATATGATTCAATGGATTCCGAGTCAATCGAACTCTTCGTATTGGATTCCTCGAAATGTTAACCGAGCCGAAACCTATGGTTTTGAATTGATAGGAGATTACAAATGGAATGCTTTTACATTTAATACAACTTACGGATTCACAAGAACAAAAGACAAATCGAAAAACAAAGAACTAATGTATTCGCCTCGTCACAAATGGACGTCAAGTGCACAATATACGTACAAACAGTTATCTGCTTTTGTTCAAAACAGTTACACAAGTAAAGTCTTTTCTGATTCGGAAGAAGAAAAAATAATTGATAATTTTTGGGTAACTAATTTAGGGTTAAGTTATACGATTTCACCACTTTATAGCGTTTTTATTAGAGTGAATAATGTGTTTAATCAACATTACCAAACACAAGAAAACCGTTGGCAACCAGGCATAAATTATACTTTACAAATACAAATAAAATTTTAAAACTATGATAAAATTTAAATCTATTGCGTTTATCGCTTTAGCTGGAGTTTTTTTACAATCGTGTTCAAATGATGATGATGGACCAAGCAACGACCCTGAAAATGGGAACTATTCGAAGGGAGTTTTTGTTTTGAACGAAGGAAATATGAACTCGTCTAATTCGGATATTACTTATTTTGATCCAACTAAAGATGTAAGTACAACAAATCCAATTCAAGATATTTTCAAAACTGCAAATGCAGGGGCTCAATTAGGATCAGTTGGACAAAGTATTTTTTTTAAAGGAAATAAAGCATATATCGTTGTTAATGCATCGAATAAAGTAGAAATTGTTGATCATACAACGTTTAAAAAGGTAAATACGATTCCTTCTTCTTCAACAATGAACAATCCTCGTTACGTGGTTGCTGATAATGATTTCTTGTATATTTCTAATTGGGGAGATCCAGCTGTTTCTACTGATGATTTTATTGCAAAATATAAGATGAGTGATTTATCTTTTGTTGAAAAATATTCGGTGGATGAAGGTCCAGAAAAGATGATTCTTGAAAATGGAAAATTGTACGTTGCACAAAAAGGAGGTTGGGGAATTGGTAAAACAGTTTCAATTATTGACCTTAAAACATCAGATAGAAAAACAGTTAATGTTGGAGAAGTTCCGACTGATTTAACGATTCAGAACGGAAATTTATATGTGCTTTCGCAAGGTGTTTCTTGGGGGACACCATCAAAAGGGAAATTAGTTCGATACAATCTTGCAAGTGAAGACAAATTAGAAATGAATTTCCCTGAAGGAGAACATCCAGATTTCTTGGTCGCGAAAAATAATAAATTGTATTATATTTTGAATAATTCTGTTTATTCAATGGCTTTAAATGCAACAAATTTACCAACGAAAGCAGACTATATTACAGGTGCAGATAATGTGTATGGATTTAATGTAGAAGGCGATACGTTCTATATTTTAGATGCAAAAGATTTCAAATCAAGTGGTCGTTTGTTAATTCAGAATGCGCAAGGAGGTCTTAAGCATCCAGCGATTACAACAGGTGTTGGACCAAATTCTGTTTACATCAAATAGTTACTTCTTTATAGTAATAAAAAATCCGAAAGCTAAGCTTCGGATTTTTTTATGTTTTTTAATTTAAAAATTGTTTTCGAATTGAAAACGATAATTGCTAAAAGAATTAGACTATAACCAATCATTTGCATTGGAGCTACAACTTCATTATAATAAAAAATTGCCAAAGCGAAATTCATAATTGGATTCAAGTAAATTAAAATGCCGACCGTAGAGGAATCGATTCCTTTCAAAGCAAAATTATTCAAGAACATAGGAATAATTGTGAATAACACAACAATCATCAGAATGCATTGGTAAAAAATTGTTTCGGTCGGAATAGGTCCTGAAAAAATGAAAACCAACGGCAACATCAAAATTGCAACGATTAATAATTGGGTCATTAAGAGATTGAAACTATCGAAAACATTCAAACTTCGTTGAATAATAATATATAATGCAAAAGTACAAGCTACAATTAAGCTATAAACTAAGTCTAATAAATGACCTATAGAAAGGATTAAGCACGCTAAAAGACTAATTCCAACAGCAATCCATTTTATTTTGGTCAAATGTTCTTTCAGAATGATAAAAGCTAATACGGTGGTTATAATTGGACAAACCAAGTAAGAAAGCGAGGCTGCTTGTACGCTAATATGATTCATCACGATGATAAACATCAACCAATTAGTCATTAAAATTACAGAACCACCAACAATTAAGCTTCCTAATTTTTTTTGTTTCTTTTTGTCAAAAGATTTGAACAAATTCCAGTCAGCTTTCATTTTACTTCGTCTAAAACCAACGTTTATTAGCACTAAAAAGAAAACCGAAACGTATAATCTAAAAAATAGAATATCCAAAGGAGGATAATCCGCAATAGGTTTTAAACCAAAACTAAAAAAGCCCCAAATAAAGTAAGTTATAATGGCTGCGATGATATATTTTGATTGATTCATAATTGGAGTCTTCAATTTGTGCAAATGTATCGAATATCCAAGTTGGAAATGATTAATTTTGCGTTTAAATTTAATCAAATGGAAAATCTTTTTACCGACGAATATTTTATGCGAATAGCCTTTAACGAAGCTGTAACAGCTTTCGAAAGAGACGAAATTCCAGTTGGAGCTGTCATTGTTTGCAACAATAAAATTATAGCAAAAGCACATAATTTAACCGAAACGTTAACCGATGTTACGGCTCATGCCGAAATGCAAGCGATAACTTCTGCAGCGAATTATTTGGGTGGAAAATATTTACAAGATTGTACTTTATACGTTACTTTAGAACCTTGTGTGATGTGTGGTGGCGCTTTGTATTGGAGTCAAATCTCGAAAGTTGTGTATGGTGCTTCTGATGATAAAAGAGGTTTTAAAGCAAAGATTGGAGAGCTACATCCAAAAACTGAAATCGTAGCTGGAGTTATGGAAGATGAATGTAGCCAATTGATGAAAGAGTTTTTTATGCGAAAACGCTAAATTGATTTTAAGAGTGATAAAACTTCTTCATAATTTTCGATAAAAGCCATGTGTCCACCATCTAATTTAGAAAGATGAATAGTTGGTAAATCAGGTATTCGTGTTAGAAATAGTTCAGGATTAACTGTTTCATCATTTAAACCGACCATAATATAAATTTCACCTTTAAAATCGTATAAAATTGAAGAACGATCTGGTCGCTCTCGCATTCCTTTCAAAGCCGCACAAACACCTTCGATAGAGGTTGTTAAAGCTATTTCTTTTACAAATTTTAAATCCTCTCTAAATTTATCTCGATGATGAGCGGCAAATAAAGAGGGCATACTAAAATTAACCAATGTGTTAAAATTTCTTTTCGCTGTATTACATGCTTTCAATCGTTGATTTTTCTTAGCTTCATCATCCGCTAATGTAGAAGAATTAATCAAAACGATATTCTCTGTTCGTTCAGGAAAAAGTTCAGCCAAAGCACAAGTTACATAACCACCCATCGAATGCCCAACAAAAGTTGCTTGTTCAATTTTTAGCTCATCTAAAACAGCAATCACTTCTTCTGCCATTTCTTCCATAGTGTTCACTTCACCAATGTTTTCAGAATTTCCATGACCGGGTAAATCAATTGTAATGATTTGGAAATGTTCTATCAAATCATTTTTTAATCGATTCCATATTTTATGATTTTCTAAAAAACCATGTAAAAAGACAATTGCTTTTCCGTCTCCATTATTTTCGTAAAACAACATAAGTTTGGTTCAGAATTTGTAATTCGTTAAAATACAAATTTACAATAATGAAAAAATATACTCCTATTATCCTCCTATCATTAGCTATTGCTGCTATTGTTTTTTATTGCATGACTAAAAATGAACCTATTAAAGTGGGACAACCTGTCCAGAAAGAAGGGAAAAATAGTTCTTTTGTAAAAGAAATTGCATTAAGAATTCCAGAAATTTCAGATCATTCAGAATTAAAACTTATGAATGGAAAAGGCGATTTTGAGATAGAAAAACATGCAAATGAAAATCAAATATTTAGTTTTCGTAATGATTCTTCTCAATCAGTATTTATTCAAATTATTCCACAAAATAATCAAGCAAATATTCGAATCAACCAAATTATTTCACCTAATAACGAAAGTGATGGACCTTTTGGAAAAGAAATCAATTATGATTTGACAGAAAAAGGTTTGTACCAAATTAGAATTGGAGAAAGTTTAATGCAAGGAGATCCTTTTGAAGGAAATTATACCTTGAAATTGCAGTTAAAATAGTTACTTTTACAACAGAATTTTGCTGTTATGAAATGGAATTTTATTGCTTTTATTGCTTTATTGTGTTTTTATAGTTGTGATGACAAATCTACGCCGACAATTTATCCAAGCAAAATAGGGATTGATTCGGCATACAAGGATTTAGCTAAACAAGATAAACCAATTGTAGAGGATGTGATGAAAGAGGAAGAAAAAACTCTAAAAACCTCTAATAAAATAGTTGAAAAACCGAGCCGAAAAACTATTTCAAATACGGATAAAATTGTTCCGTTAAGTCTCAATAATACAACCGAAGATTTGGTTATTAGTTATGCAAAAGCAAATGCAGAACCTACTAAAGTAGCGGGACAAACGAATACATTTACGTTTAATTCGGATTCAGCCAAAAAAGTTTGGATTAAAGTATCAGCACAAGATTCAATGGCTAATATTCGTATTAATCATATCAAAGGACCTGCAGATTCTATAAAAGGAGGACCTTTCGGAAAAGAAACGATTTTCGAGTTACCTGCACGTGGTGTTTATCAATTTTCTATTTCAGAAAAGCCTACAAATGCAAAACCTTATGCTGGACAGTATAAAGTTGAATTGAAATTATTGTGGAAGTAATGATCTATCTTTCAAAATAAAATAAAAATTTTAGTTAATTTTTATCAATTATTTTCCAAAACATTTTTAAGTTTATGGAAATACTCACACATGAAATCGAAATTATTATTCTCACTTGGCTTAATTACTGCAACCATGAGTTTATCAGCTCAAACGAATGAACAAATTTTAACGTTGATAAATAACGAAGTAAAACAAAATTCGGAGGCTTATCAACAATTAAAAAAAGCAACCGAAACGATTGGGCATCGTGCAACAGGAACAGAAAATGGAAAGAAAGCAGAAGAATATGCTGCAAATTTATTGCGTTCTTATGGTTATGATATTGTTTTTCAGGCATTTACTTTTAATGGGTGGAATCGTAAGAGTTTAGATCTTAAAGTTAATCATCAATCAATCGAAGCGGTTGCGTTAGCACATTCGCCTGCAAAAGTCAAACTTTCTGGTGAATTGATTGATTTGGGAAATGGTTTACAAGACGATTACAAACAAATTGGTGATCAAGTAAAAGGTAAAATTGTTTTCGCTGCACTTGGTTTATTAGAAGGGACACCAAAAGAAGTTGAGAATCTGCATCGCTCCGAAAAAACTGCTTTAGCAGAAAAATATGGAGCAAAAGGAATTATTTTGTTTAATCGTGCTCCAGGAGAAATTTTATTAACAGGTACTGCTTCGGTTACGGGAGAAATTATCAAGATTCCTGCACTTAATATCAGTTTAGAAGCCGGATTGAAAATCAAAGAAAATTTAAAGAAAGGAAAGGAAGTTGCAAAAATAGAAATGAAAAATGATGTTGGACAAATGAAAGGTCGCAACATTATTGCCACGAAAATTGGAACTAAATATCCAGACGAAAAAATTGTTTTAGGAGGTCATTTAGATAGTTGGGATTTAGCTACGGGAGCTATAGATAATGGAGTGGGAAGTTTTTCTGTGATTGATGTAGCAAGAACGTTCAAAAAACTTCAATTGAAAAATGAGCGAACAATAGAGTTTGTTCTATTTATGGGAGAAGAAGTTGGATTGATTGGTTCTAAACATTATGTGAATCAAGCAATGAAAGATGGTTCAATTCATCAAATAAAAGTGATGTCAAATATGGACATGACAACTAATCCAAAATCCTATTATTCGACAATGGAAAGCAGTTTGCCAATTTTATCAGCATATGCGAAAGATGTCCAAAAAGTAATTCCAGATTTTAAATCGAGTACATATGTAAGTATCGGTTTACATTCGGATCATCAGCCTTTTATGTTACAAGGTGTGCCAATTATAGGTTTGTCAGATAGTCAATTTACAAAAGGTGCTTTAGATTGTTACCACGCCAATTGTGATACGTTTGATTATGTAGAAGAAGTTGGCTTAAAAAATAATGTCATTTTAGAAACCTATTTGTTATACCAATTAAGTAATCTTGATCAAATACCTTCTAATCATTGGTCTGAACTTGAAATAAAAGAAGCTTTAATCAAAGGAAATTTAAAAACTCCACTTCGTATTTCAGGCGATTGGAGATGGTAATATCAAAAAAATCCTTCAGAATTTCTGAAGGATTTTTTGTTTATTTCTTTTTTAATTTAACGGTAAAATGTCGTAAGATTTCTGATTCCCACGAAATTTCATAACCTGAATTAATCTCATTTCGGCGATCGAAAATATTCTTCAATGCTACTGCGATATAATCCATGTGACTTTGGAAATAAGTACGTCTTGGAATGGCTAAACGCAACAATTCTAACTTTGGATAACGATTTTCTCTTGTTTCAGGATCACGATCAGCCAAAATAGTTCCAATTTCTACACCTCGAATTCCAGCTTCCTTATACAATTCAATTCCTAAAGTTTGTGCAGGGAATTCTTCGCGCGGGACGTTTGGCAAGAATTTTACAGCATCTACAAAAATAGCATGTCCTCCAATTGGTTGTTGAATCGGAATTCCATATTCGATTAATTTATTTCCTAAATATTCGATCTGTTTGATACGAGATTGTAAGTACGAATATTCTGTTGATTCTTGTAAACCTTGTGCTAAGGCAGCTAAATCGCGTCCAGCTAATCCTCCATAACTTAAATATCCTTCGTATATAATTCCAAAATTTCCACAAATTTTATATAGCTCTTCGTTATTCAGTGCAATAAATCCACCGATATTTACCAAACCATCTTTTTTTGCAGACATCGTCATTCCATCCCCAAAAGAAAACATTTCCAAAACAATTTCTTTAATTGTTTTCTGCTTAAATTCTTCTTCTCTTTCTTTGATGAAGTATGCATTTTCAGCAAAACGAGCACCGTCAAAAAAGACAGGAATTTCATACTGATTAGATAGTTCACGTACTTGACGAATGTTCTCCATAGATACAGGTTGACCACCAGAAGAATTACACGTTACCGTGATTAAAGTAAATGGAATTTTTTCTTTGCCATATTCTTTGTAGACATTTTCAAGCTTTTGTAAATCGATATTTCCTTTGAATGGATGAATCAATTCGCTATCAAATGCTTCGTCAATTGTACAATCAATGGCATGTGCTTTTCTAAATTCAATGTGTCCTTTTGTTGTGTCAAAATGTGAATTTCCAGGAACCACATGACCTTCTTTAACAAGTGCCGAAAATAATACATTTTCCGCTGCACGACCTTGATGAGTAGGTAAAAGAAATTTGAAACCTGTAATTGTATTGATTGTTTCTTTTAGTTTCAAGAATGATTGAGAACCTGCGTAACTTTCGTCTCCAGTCATCATCTCAGACCACTGTTTATCCGACATAGCTCCAGTTCCTGAATCGGTTAATAGATCGATAAATACTTTATGGCTTTCAAGATTAAATAGGTTGTAGTCTTTTTCTTCGATCCACTTTTCGCGCTCTTCTGGAGTAGATTGATAAATTTCTTCGACCATTTTTATACGAAATGGTTCGGCAAAAGGTAATTTCATTTTTTTGTGTTTAGTGTAAAACTAAGAAACCTTAAGAATATTATCAATTATATAATTAAAAACGAAAAAAAATCCTTTATCTCTTAGATAAAGGATTTTAGCTTTTTATAGTTCGTTGTTAGTCAATAACAGGAACTGGTCTTTTGTTTTCGTTAATAGCAACTAACGTAAATGTTCCAGTAATCGCTTTTTCGCGGCCATCTCTGTACATACTTTCGATGAATATATCAATTTGTACATCCAAACTTGTACGACCAACACGAACAACTTTACCAACCATTTCGACAATAGTTCCGGCAGGAATAGAATGTTTAAAATCAATTTTATCACTACTTACTGTAACAATAGGTTTACGACAAAAACGAGTTGCTGTCATAAAAGCAATTTCATCCATCAGATACATGACTGATCCGCCAAACATGGTGTTGTGATGGTTTGTATCTCCTGGAAAAACAGCTTTGAAAATACGAGTTTCAGAATTGATGATACGTTGTTCGATCAACTCTTCTCTTGGGGTTTTTTCCACTTCCATTATCATAATATTACACGTTACTTTTTCTTAAAATTAATTTTGTGACAATGTTTTTGTGGTGTTTTAATAATTTCATAGAACATAATTTTTGAACTTTTTTCGCGAAAGTTTATTATAAATTAAAATTTCAAAATTGGCATTCTGGCTTATCAAATTTGTTGATTTACAGTTGCGCGACAGCTCGTGAGTTACACACGATTTCCCTATATTTTGAAATGAAACAAGGTGCAAAGATAGATGAGAAAAATGAAATTTTTATATTTATTGGATCGAATTCGTTGGTTTGGAATAATTCGTGTAAATTCATTTTCTCAATTTTTTTAATCATTTTAAAAGAAACCAATGAAAATTAAACCAATAAAAGACTTAGTTCATAATATTAATGAGTGGGAAGAATTAGTTGCTCAAACCAAAGATTTAACAAATAAAGTTATTCAGGATATTAATTTTATTCGTCACGATATCAATTGGGAAGAATATAATTTGTGTAATACTTCTTTCTTGGGATGTAAGTTTAGACAACATCATGCAATTCATTTAATAGAGCGCGGAGCTTTTATATATCCAAAGTTTGAAGCTGTTCCTTATAATCCTTATCGAGGAAAATTATACACATGGCAAGAGTTGATGGAAGGTTACGATCCAAATAATGACCAAAGTATTGATCTAAAAATCTATAAACATTTCAAAAAACATAAATATAATCCTTCTGTTTCTGAAGCTTTAGCTCAACGTTTACATGACTTATCAATTGATGATGGTTTGCGAAGAATTTTAGAGTATGATGATGAGGGAATGACAAAACGAAAAGTCGTTGGGTTTATGGGCGGACATTCTACAGCGCGCAATTCAGAGTTCTATAATGAGACAGCGAAAGCCGCAAAATTAGCAACATCGAAAGGATATTTTGTAGTTTCTGGGGGAGGTCCAGGGATTATGGAAGCTGCAAATTTAGGAGCTTATATGGCAAATTATTCAGACGAAGATCTAATGAATGCAATTCATATTTTAGCAGATTTAGATTTTGTAGATGAAAATAAAACAGAGTATTTAGCCAAGAATTATATGACAAATGCTAAGAAAGTTTTGGATCTTTACCCAAATGGTGCTGAAAGTTTAGCTATTCCAACTTGGTTTTACGGACACGAGCCAAGTAATTTGTTTGCAACCAATATTGCAAAGTATTTTTCGAATAGTATTCGAGAAGATATGTTGTTAACCATTAGTTTGTTTGGATTGGTTTATGCGCCAGGAAGTGCAGGAACTACTCAAGAAATTTTTCAGGAAGCAGCGCAAAACCATTACGGAACATCAGGGTATTACAGTCCAATGATATTTTTGAGCAAAAAAAGGTATGTAGAAGATACTTCGATTTATTCTGTATTGCATCAATTATCAACAGGAAGACCTTATAAAGACTTATTATTTTTGACAGATTCGTCTGATTTAGCGATTGATTTTATTGAAAAGCATCCACCAATCAAAGTAGATAAAAAAAATAATTAAAATATTTTTAATTATTTTTAAGTAATTAAAGTGTTGTTAGATAAATATTTAAATCTTGTTTTCTTTAGATTTTTCTGAATAAAATAAAATAAATTGGAATAATATTTGGTATTTTAAATAATGAACGTATATTTGCAGTCCAATAACGCGAGATGGAGCAGTAGGTAGCTCGTCGGGCTCATAACCCGAAGGTCACAGGTTCGAGTCCTGTTCTCGCTACTAAATCGCGAGGTGGAGCAGTAGGTAGCTCGTCGGGCTCATAACCCGAAGGTCATCGGTTCGAGTCCGGTCCTCGCTACTACAAAGAGAGTTTCTAACAAGAAACTCTCTTTTTTTATGTCTTAACTTCTCGAATTAATTTGGATAAACTATTTTTGTATGATGAATGTAGAAGAATATAAAAAACAATATAAATCAGATCAAGCTGTTGGTGCGATTGCAATCGAAAATCGTTTAAAAGAAGTCTATGGAACTTTAGAGCCAAGATTTTATTCGCCACAAGTAATGTCGTTTCAAGGTGGAGATGATCCAATTGATGGAGTGGCTGTATTTGATGTGAACGGTTATTATCATTTGGTGAGCTATGGAATGTCGCATTTATATTATTCGGAAGAAAGTGTAGGAGCAGAATTTAGTAAATGGGGATTTGAATTTTCGTTTCGTGTAAAACCTGTAAAAGATGACAACGGAGAAGATCCTTTCTGGGTAGTTCAGCTGATGAATAACTTGGGTCGATTTGTCAATGAAACTAAAGTTTGGTTTGATGAATATCAATATTTACCATTAGGAGGTCCTATTCGAACAGATACGGACACGGATATTGTTGGTTTAGCTTTTATAAAAGATGATGATTTAAATGAGATAAACACACCTCACGGTAAAGTGACTTTTTTACAAATGGTTGGTTTAAATTCTGATCAATTGAAAAAGTTAGAAGCGAATTCAACAAAAGAAGAAATAATGTCAGTGCTAACTGAAATAAAGTCAGTTAATCCAAAATTTGTTTGCGAATTGTAACAATTAATTTTCAAAAAGAGCTATTTACGTAAGCTTATTTCTTAAATTTTGTTAAATGTAATAAACAGATTATCAATATATTAAAATTGGTATTTGATTTGATTATACTAAAGCGTTAGTAGTACTAACAGTAGAATAAATTTTTCATAGGTTAGGTTAATAATTAGTAAAGCTAATTATGAGGCACTCTTTCGGGAGTGCTTTTTTTAGAATATTTATAGAAAAAAATATCACAATGTTTAGAAATTTATTCAATCGAAATAAAGAGAAATCAAATAACGAACAAGAATCAAAAACGATGACTTTCGAAGAAATTATTAATTCAGATAAACCCGTTCTTTTAGACTTTTTTGCGACTTGGTGTGGACCTTGTCAAATGATGGGACCTGTGTTGCAGCAAGTAAAAGAGGAATTGGGAGATGATGTCAAAATTCTAAAAGTAGATGTTGATAAATATCAAGATTTAGCGGCACGTTATCAAGTGCAAGGTGTTCCGACTTTTGCTATTTTCAAGAATAGCGAATTGCTTTGGAAAGAAAGTGGTGCGCGACCAAAAGAACAATTGGTTGAGGTGATTAAAAAGTATATTTAAAATAGGTTTGCTTTGCAGCCAAAGTTGATTAAAAAATCCGCTCATTGAGCGGATTTTTTTTGTGTTTATAAATTTTATTTCTTTTTATTTGATTTTACAATTCGATAAGAAATGTATAGAAAGATTAACCATATTGGAATTAATTCTACCGAAATTTTAAGTCCAGTAAACCACATGATGATTAAAATACCAAATAAGAAAATTAAACAAAGGTAATTGCTTATCGGGTACAGAAGCGAAGGGAATAATGTTTTTACGTTTTCTTTATCTTTCTGTTTTCGATATTTAAGGTGTGTTATCGAAATCATAATCCAGTTGATAACTAATGTTGAAACAACTAATGACATTAGAATATGAAAAGCATCTTCTGGAATTACTTTGTTGATGACAATACAAATTGCTGCAAAAATAGAAGATACTGCAATGGCCATCACTGGAACGTGATTTTTATTTAATTTCTTCAAAAATTTTGGCGCATTTCCCTGTTCAGCCAAACCGTATAACATTCTACTATTACTATAAACAGAGCTGTTATAAACTGATAAAGCAGCAGTTAGAACGATAACATTTAGCGCATTAGCGATTAATCTTGAAAAATCAATTGTATGACCAAAAAGATCGAGTTTTAAGTGATTTAAGTTTTGAAAAACCATTACAAATGGACTACTTTTATCTGTAATTGTTTCCCAAGGAGCCAAAGAAAATAAGATAATTAATGCCCCTACATAGAAAATTAAGATTCGATAAATCACTTGATTCGTTGCTTTTGGAATTGTTTTTTCTGGATTTTTAGCTTCTGCAGCTGTGATTCCAATTAATTCCAAGCCTCCAAAAGAGAACATAATTAGAGCCATAGCGGCTAATAATCCGCTGAAACCACCTTCGCTATTCCCAGAGAGCCATCCTTTTGGAAAGAAACCTCCGTTGTTCCAAAGATTTTGAACAGTCGCTTGTTCGCCTCCAGTTCCACTAATTAATAAGTATGCTCCGAAAATAATCATTGCGATAATGGCAACAACTTTAATGATTGAAAACCAAAATTCGGCTTCACCAAACATTTTTACTGAGCCTAAATTCAACGCATTGATAACGATAAAAAAGAATAAACTTGAAGCCCATAAAGGAATTTCGGGCCACCAGAATTGCACATAAATTCCGATTGCTGTCAATTCCGACATACTTACTAAAACGTAAAGAATCCAATAATTCCAACCAGAAGCAAATCCAGCAAATGAACCCCAATATTTATAAGCAAAATGGCTAAAACTTCCAGAAACAGGCTCGTTAACTACCATTTCTCCTAATTGTCGCATGATAAAAAAGGCTATAATTCCAGCGATTGCATATCCTAAAATAACAGATGGTCCAGCAAGAACTGCAGCTGGTCCAATCCCTAAAAACAAACCAGTTCCAATTGCGCCTCCTAAAGCGATTAATTGAATATGTCGGTTTGTAAGACCTCTTTGCAATTCTTTTTCTTCGGTATTTTTTATTTGACTCACGTGTGATGTATTAATTTGTTAAATATATGTAAAAAGTATTTTTAAAAAGAACATTTTAAAGAATTGTCTTGTTTAGATTAATATTCAAATAATCGTTGAATCAGGTTAGTTAAATATATTTTACATTTATCCTCAAATAACAAAAAGATGATATCAATTTATTTTTTAGGACTTGGTGCGTTAGGTTCAAAATATGCAGCAAGTTTTTATGATTATAATTCAGAGAATGTAAAAATAATCGTTAATCAAGATCGTAAAGAAAAATATGAAGCTGAAGGGGTGTTTGTGAATGAAAAAAGATATGATTTTGATTATATCACAGGGATAGAAAATGAAATTTATCCTGATTTTATTTTTGTTGCTGTAAAAAGTAATCAACTAAAAGAGGCGATTGTTGATTTAATACCTTTTGTTGGAGAAAACACATTGATTATTAGTTTGTTGAATGGAATTTCTTCTGAACGAATTTTAGCTGATACCTTTGGTTGGGATAAAGTGATTAATGCTGTAGCGTATATGGATGCTGTGAAAGTTGAAAATCGAGTAACATACGGAAGTATTGGTAAGATTATTTTTGGACATATTGAGAATAAGTTTCAAGAACGTTTACATTCGTTGAGTGAGTATATGAATGGTGCAAATATTCCAAATACGATAACGGATGAAATTCAAGATGCGCAATGGGCGAAGTATTTGGTTAATGTTGTTGCGAATCAATTGACGTTCTTATTAGAGTTCCCGTACGGGGCATTCAAAACAAATCAACATCTTGATAAATTAATGGATTTACTGTCGGAAGAAGTTATTGCAGTAGGAAAAGCACATGGTGTACAGATTGGGGATAAGGAAGTAGATCGAATGAAAGCGACTCTAAAAATAGTCGATGAGCAAGGGAAAACATCAATGTTGCAAGATCGTGAAGCAAAACGATATTCTGAAGTTGATGAATTTTCTGGTGAAATAATTGCGTTAGGAAAACAATATGGAATTTCAACACCTTATAATGAGTTGGTGTACAATATGGTAAAAGCAATTGAGGAAGCGTATTAAAATAAAAAAAACCTTTGTAGTTCTACAAAGGTTTTTGTCGGGGTGGCAGGATTCGAACCTGCGACCTCCTGCTCCCAAAGCAGGCGCGATGACCGGGCTACGCTACACCCCGATAGATTTCATTATCGTGGGTGCAAATGTAAGGTGATTTTTGAAAATTAACCAAATATTTTTAAGAATATTTTTCGGAAACTTTCATATAGGTTTCTAAATCCTTGTCCCCTCGACCCGAAAGGTTCAGAACCACAATGTCTTGCGGTTTAAAATTAATTTTCTCTAAAGCCGCTAAAGCATGCGAAGATTCTAAAGCAGGGATGATTCCTTCCTCTTTTGTCAGCATAAAAGCTGCTTTTAAGGCTTCATCATCAGTTGCATTTAAGAATTTTGCACGACCAGTTTTGAACAAATGTGCATGTAATGGTCCAACTCCAGGATAATCTAATCCAGCAGAAATAGAATAGGGCTCTACAATTTGACCGTCCTCATCTTGCATCAATAACGTACGGCTACCGTGTATAATACCTTCTGTTCCTTTGATTGTTGTCGCAGCAGTTTCTCCGGATTCTACACCTAATCCAGCAGCTTCAACAGCAATTAATTTTACCTCTTCGTTATCTAAAAAATGATAAAAAGCTCCAGCAGCATTACTTCCTCCTCCTACACAAGCAATCACATAATCAGGGTTTTCTTTTCCATATTTTTCTTTCATTTGCGCTTTGATTTCTTCCGAAATGATCGATTGAAATTTTGTAACCATAGCCGGATAAGGATGAGGTCCAACAACAGAACCAATGATATAAAATGTTTCAGGATGATTAATCCAATAACGAATCGCTTCGTTTGTCGCATCTTTCAAAGTTTTACTTCCAGAAGTTGCGGGAATTACTTGTGCACCCAACATTTTCATACGTGCAACATTAGGTGCTTGACGAGCAATGTCTACTTCACCCATAAAAACGATACATTCTAATCCCATCAACGCACAAACCGTTGCCGTTGCAACACCATGCTGTCCCGCTCCTGTTTCGGCAATAATTTTGGTTTTACCCATTCGTTTTGCTAAAAGCGCTTGACCAATCGCATTGTTGATTTTATGTGCTCCTGTGTGATTTAAATCCTCACGTTTCAGTAAGATGTTTGCCTTGTATTTTTTCGAAAGATTTGGCGCGTAATACAATGGACTTGGACGTCCAACGTAATCTTTTAATAACAAATTAAACTCATCTTTAAATTCTTTTGTATCTGCATAATCTTCTAAAGCTTGTGATAATTCTTCACAATTATGATGCAATAATTCTGGAATAAAAGCTCCTCCAAATTTACCATAAAACCCTCTTTCGTCAACTTCGTATTTCATTTTATTTTTTTTAATTTTGTTCAATTCGTCCATCAATTGTATCGATGAACTGTTTTACTTCGTTAGCTTTTTTAATTCCTGGTGCTGACTCGAAACCACTGTTAATATCAAATCCAATACATCTTGGATGTTGAAAATTTTTCAAAAGTAATGCATCTTCAAGTTCTATTCCACCACTTAATAAAAAGGGTGTTGATAACTGATAGTTTGTTAACAGTTGCCAATTGAATTTACGTCCTGTTCCACCGTAATCAGAAGATTTTGTGTCGAATACAAAGCTATCAACAACTTGTTGATAAGTGGTTAATTGTTGAAAATCATCTTTTGATTGAATTCCTACAGCTTTCCAAATTTTAAAATCTAAAAAGTTTTCATCTGTTATCAATCGTTGGTGTTTTTGATTAATTAATTTTTCACAAAAATAAGCTGTTTCATCGCCATGTAATTGCACAACATCTAATTGATATTGTTCAACTTTTTCGAGTATATTTTCAATCGAATCATTCACAAAAACGCCAACTTTTTCGGCATTCGGAAAAATGTCAAAAATCGCTTTATCTTTTACAAATCGTTTTGATTTGGGATAGAAAATAAAACCAACATAATCTGGTTCGATTGCAGCAATTTCTTTAAAATTCTCAAGATTATTATTTCCACAAACTTTTACTTGAAATCGTTTCATTTTGATGCTTTTACAAATTGTTCAAATGCTTGAGAAGGATTATCTGCCTTCATAAAATTTTCTCCAATCAAAAAAGCTTGAAAACCTGCTTGTCGCAATTCTTTTACCGTTTCAGGATCCGAAATTCCACTTTCCGCAACTTTAATTAAATTTTGTGGTAATTGTTTTAAAATCTGTTTCGATTTTTGGATATCTACTTCAAAGTTTTTTAGATTACGATTGTTGATTCCAATCAAATCAATAAACTCATTTATTTTTTCCATTTGATCTTCAGAATGTAATTCCAATAATACCTCCAATCCAATTTCCTTTGCTGTTTTCGCTAAATTGTAGACTTCATCTTTTGTTAAACATTCTGCAATCAACAACATCAAATCGGCGCCAATTGCTTTTGTTTCGTACACTTGAAACTCATCAACAATAAAATCCTTTCTTAAAATTGGTATATTCAAGATTTCTTTAGCTTGTTGTAAATCTTCAAAACTTCCACCAAAAAATTGTTCATCCGTCAAAACAGAAACTACTGAAGCGCCAAACTTTTCGTAACCAACGACGACATCCTTTACCAATACATCTTTGTTAATAAACCCTTTTGAAGGTGATTTACGTTTAAATTCGGCAATAATTCCTGATGTTGATTGATCCAAAATCGAAGCTTTTGCAGATAAAATAGGAGAATTAAAATGTTCTGAATTTTTAAAACTATTGATTGATTGAGTTTTCTTTTTTTCTAAAATTTCTTTGCGTTTTTGCGCGACAATTTCATCTAATATCGTTTTCATGGTCTTATTAATTTTTGGAATACATTCAATGCTTTTTTACTGTCTAAACTTTCGTTCGCAATTGCTACACATTCGATTAAATCTTTGGTTGGATAAATTGTTTTAAGCGCTAAAGCAGCATTTGCTAAAACCACTTCTTTTTGTGCTTGAGTTGAATTACCTTCTAAAACACTTAAAAATATTTTCGAATTTTCTTCGATTGATTTTCCACCTTTTATATCATTTGGCTGAAGAGAATTTAGTCCAAAATCTTTACTTTCTAAAATAAATTCTCCTGCGTTGTTATACACTTTTGTTGGCGAAGTCAATGAAATTTCATCATAACCAGCTAAAGCTGTTGAAATGGAATAATGAACACCCGAATTTTGCATCACATAATGATAAAGTCGAGCTGTTCTGATGTCATATGTTCCTAAATTTTGAAAATCTGGTTGGATAGGGTTTACCAAAGGTCCCATCAAATTGAAGAATGTTTTTACAGCTAATCCTTTTCTGATTGGGGCTACTTTCGCTAAAGCTGGATGAAAAAGAGGTGCATGCAAAAATGTAATTCCAACTTCTTCAAATTCGTGTTTTAACTTATCTTGATTGGTCGAAAATTCGTATCCAAAACTATCCAACATATTCGAAGAACCACTCACAGAAGACGCTCCATAATTTCCTTGTTTGATAATTTTTTCGCCAGCTCCTGCTAAAACAAAACAACTCAATGTCGAAATATTGAACGTATCTTTTCCGTCTCCACCTGTTCCTACAACATCAATGGCTTGTTTTGGTAAATCAATTTTTACACACAAATCCAGTAAAGCTCGTCGATAACCTTTCAGTTCGTCCAATGTTATATTTCGCATGTTGAAAATAGTTAAGAACGATGCTAATTCTACTTGCGAATATTTTTCTTCAGAAATATCAACCATAATTTGATAGGCTTCTTTTTCTGAAAGTGTATAATTTTCGAATAATAAATTTAATAACTTTCTCATGTTTAATTTTCTAACCAATTTTTAATCATTTGATCTCCTTCTGGCGTTAAAATAGATTCTGGATGAAACTGAACTCCTCGCACATCATACGTTTTGTGACGTAAGGCCATTATTTCTTCGTTTGGCCCGATTGCGGTAATTTCTAAATCGTCTGGAAAATTTTCATTCGAAACAACCCAAGAATGGTAGCGTCCAACTTCTAAACTCTCTGGTAAATTCTTGAATATGATATCATCTTTAATGACTTTTATGGTTGATTTAACACCATGAAATACTTCTTGCGTGTTTAATAATTTCCCTCCAAAAACTTCTCCAATTGCTTGTTGACCAAGGCAAACTCCGAAAATAGATTTGGTTGATGCATATTTTTTAATAATAGGTTTCAGTAAATTAGCTTCGTCAGGAATTCCTGGACCTGGAGAAAGTAATATTTTATCATACAAATTCACTTCTTCTAAAGATATTCCATCGTTGCGAACAACTGTGATATCGGTTGCATATTTTTTCAATGAATGCACTAAATTATAAGTGAACGAATCGTAATTATCGATGACTAAAATTTTCATAGTTTATAGATTTTGAGCGATTTCGATAGAGCGACGAAGTGCGCCTAATTTATGATTGACTTCTTGTAATTCATTTTCTTCAACCGATTTGGAAACAACTCCAGCACCAGCCTGAAAATATAAGGTATTTTGTTTGCTAACAAACGTGCGTATGGCAATTGCCATGTTGATATCACCATTGAATCCTAAATAACCAATAGCTCCTCCATAAACACCACGATTTTGATTTTCATAGGTATCTAACAATTCCATTGCCTTGAATTTTGGTGCTCCAGAAAGTGTTCCAGCAGGAAAAGAATCTGCGAATATTTTCATGGTATTGACACTTGTATCCAATTGAGCAGTTACTTTTGAAACCATGTGAATCACATGAGAAAAATATTGAATTTCTTTGTATTCAGCCACTTCAACATTTGTAGAATTTCTACTCAAATCATTTCGAGCTAAATCAACTAACATTACGTGTTCTTCGTTTTCTTTCGGGTCTGCAATTAATTTTTCGGTTAATTCTTTATCCAAATTTGGGTTTCCAGTTCTACGAACTGTTCCTGCGATTGGATGAATCTCGGCGTGATTATTATCGATGATTATTTGTGCTTCTGGTGAAGAACCAAATATTTTAAAGTTGCCATAATCGAAATAAAATAAATATGGCGAAGGGTTTACAGAGCGTAAAATGCGGTAAACATTAAATTCATCGCCCGAAAATTTTTGTTTGAATTGTCTTGATGGAACAATCTGAAACACATCACCACGAAAACAAGACTGTTTGCATTTTGTAACCATTTTTTTGAATTCTTCATCCGTTAAATTTGATTCAATTTCACTTTCCACATTAAATGGATATTCAATGATTGACTTGTTGTTGATGACACTTTTAATTTCTGCAAATTTTGAAATAGTTTCCTCATTTTGAAATTCGATGAATTGAATTTCGTTGTGAAAATGATTAAAAACCACTATATTTTGATAAAATGAATAAGAAAATTCTGGAATTGTCGCTTCATTTCCTTGAGCAGAAAATTTTACCGTTTCGAAATGCGGAATAGCATCCCAAGCAATGTATCCAAACAAACCATTGACAGGTAAATCTTCTCCATTTTGGATATTGAATTGAGCGGTAAATTCCTTGAACTTTTCAGTTAAATTCTGACCTTTTAATTCATACTCTTTCGTCTTACCATTTTTGTAAGTTTCATTTACGATTCCTTTCGTTACCTTGAAAGTCGCGATCGGATTTAGGCAAATAAATGAATTTGCATCCGTCTTCGAATGGTAGTCTGAACTTTCTAATAATAACGCATTTGGATAAATGTCTCGCAACTTCAAATAGAGTTGAACAGGAGTCGTTAAATCAGCTAAAACAGTTTCTTTCTGTAAGTTAAAATTTAAATTCATTTGCTAAATATTAAGGTTTAGAGCACAAAAAAAGGCTTGTCGGTTACGACAAGCCTTTTCTACATATAATTGCATAGAGGTCTTACGAACCAACGTTTTGTTGTTCGATTAACCACCACCAGTTATTTGTAAATAATGTATTCATTGAGGCAAATTTAGAAATGATTTTGAAACCAACAAATTATTTTTTGATAAATTTTTTAGTTCTTTCAACAATTGATATTTTTGAGAGAATAATAAAAACACAAATAAAATGGAAAATAATTATGACAATCTTATTGTTGAAGTAGAAAATAAAATCGCATTGGTAACTTTAAATCGTCCACAAGCATTAAATGCCTTGAACAAAGATTTATTAGAAGATCTTTCTAATTTTTTGACTAATGCAAACTCAAACGATGAAATTCGAGCGATTATTTTGACAGGTTCTGGAGAAAAATCTTTTGTAGCAGGTGCAGATATCAAAGAGTTTGCAAATTTCGATGGTCATCAAGGAGAACAATTGGCTGCGAAAGGGCAAGAAAATGTATTTGATAAAGTAGAAAACTTAACAAAACCTGTTATTGCGGCTGTTAACGGTTTCGCTTTAGGTGGAGGATTAGAATTGGCGATGGCTTCACATTTTCGTATCGCATCTACAAATGCAAAGTTAGGATTGCCAGAGGTTACTTTAGGTTTAATTCCTGGTTATGGTGGAACGCAACGTTTACCAAAATTAATTGGAAAAGGTCGTGCTATGCAGGCAATTATGACGGCAGATATGTTTACGGCAGATCGTGCGTATGAGATGGGATTGGTAAACGAAGTAGTGGAACAAGCAGAATTAATAAATCGTGCGAAAGAAATTGCAGGTAAAATTGTAAAGAATTCTTCTGTTGCTATTCGTCACGCGATCAAAGCAATAAATGCATCGGATAAAGACAATGGTTTTGAAATTGAAATTCAGAGTTTTGGAAATTTATTTGATGAAGATGATTTCAAAGAAGGAACAACAGCTTTTATAGAAAAAAGAAAGCCGAATTTTAACTAATTTTAGTTTAAAATAAATCAACAAAAAGCTTCAAGATTTCTTGAAGCTTTTTAATTTTACATCATGAAAAAAATAATTTTTGGATTCTTTTTGGTGATGAGTTCAATTGCGTTTTCGCAAGAAATTTATCAAGTTATTGCACAAGAAGGATTGACGA
>NZ_CALGVK010000183.1:0-29997 GCF_937930195.1 uncultured Empedobacter sp. | reverse complement strand
TTTACTATTTAATTATAATTTTGTTGGCGAGGGAACGCCATAAAAAAAGCCCAACCGAAGTTGAGCTATGAGTTATCCAAAATAAAATGAATCTCGATCGTTCAAGAAATTGAAATGTTGACGAGTTTTATCTTGTTGTTCTTTATCAATCTCGAATTGTAAAATTTCTGCATGCTTGTTTATCGTTTCTAAATCTTGGCCTAAGGTATCAAAAAGATGAGAATCTCCTTGATAAACGAGATTATAGCCATCTATACCAGTTCTATTTACGCCTGCGACAAAAGCCATGTTTTCTATTGCTCTTGCTTTTAATAACGAAATCCATGCTTCACGGCGTGCTTTTGGCCAACTGGCATTACAAAGAATCAAATCATATGGATCTTCTTTTGTGTTGCGAATCCAAACCGGAAAACGTAAATCATAACAAACAATTGGTCGAATTTGCCATCCTTTATAATCTATGGTGACAATTTTATCACCTGCAGCGTAAACACCCGCTTCTTTTCCATAACTAAACAAATGTTTCTTGTCGTATATGTAAATAGAGCCGCTTGGACAGACGAAGTAAAAACGATTATAGTAGTTGTTATTCTCGTGTGTAGAAATGCTACCAGCTATCGCAGAATTCAGTTCTTTAGCTTTATGTTGCATCCATTCGAATGTTTCTCCAAAAGGTTTCTGAGCAATTTTTTCTACATTCATCGAAAATCCTGAAGCAAACATTTCGGGTAACAATATAATATCGGTTTGATGATTGCTTAACAATTTGTCTAAATAGGTTTGATTTGCTTTCGCATCTTCCCATATAACATCGTATTGAATCAATGATATTTTTAGTTTAGTTTGCTTTTCCATTGTTGATAAATTTATGATCTAGTTTTGGATTATTCGAATGATTGATGATGTAATACGTAAAGATAAACATAAAAAATCCGATAAGTGCTCCACCGACTGTATCGATAGCGAAATGGCGCGATAAATAAATTCGACTAATTGCAATACTTGGAAAATGTAAGGCGAAAAAAAGTTGTAACCATCGGTTTTTTGTGAGTAAACACAACATCATCGAGATTATAACGGCCGTTAATGAATGTCCTGATGGAAAAGTTGATGCCATTTGTATCGCGTAATCTTTGACCAAAACGATGTCTATTTTCTTTTGAGTGAAATAGTATCCTGGACGCAAAACTTGTTCAAAATATACATTCTTAAAAAAGACACTTATTGTTGATGCAACAGCACCTGAAACGAATAGGTAATAAAAATATCGTTGTGTTTTTTTCCATAAAAGATAGCCGAGCAAGATGAAAAATAAATAGTAGGTTCCGAAATCTGTATAGAATACAAAGAATTTATCGAAGTAATGATTGCTATATTTATTGAAATGCAAATGCAATTCATCGCGACCAAAATATTGTGTCATGGCAATAGCAGCAAAATTGTAGATAAAAAATACAATAAAAAAGGGCCAAATTCTTAGAAATAAGTCTTTTTGTTGATTCATCGAAAATTATTATTTGTTCAAATTTAGGCAAAAAAAAACTTGACTAAATAGCCAAGTTTTAAAACGTTTTAATATTGTTTAAAAAAAATTATTTTACTTTTTCTACGATAGCTTTGAAAGCTTCTGGGTGGTTCATCGCTAAATCCGCTAAAACTTTACGGTTTAATTCGATACCAGCTTTGTTTGCAGCACCCATAAATTTAGAGTAAGATAATCCATGTAATCTTGCTCCAGCGTTAATTCTTTGAATCCATAACGCACGGAAATTTCTTTTCTTTTGACGTCTATCACGGTAAGCGTAAACTAATCCTTTTTCTACTGCATTTTTAGCAACAGTCCAAACATTTTTTCTTCTTCCGAAATATCCTTTTGCAAGTTTTAAAACTCTTTTTCTTCTAGCTCTTGACGCAACTGCGTTTACTGATCTTGGCATAATTTTAATTTTTTTGTAGTGGGCGAGATTTCTCTGCTTTAAGGCCCAACGACAGGGTTAATAATGAATTAATAAACCAAATAAGAACAGGTTCTTATTTTAATCTTAATTGTTGTTTTACTGAATGAACATCAGCTTGATCCACTAAACCAGTTTGAGTTAAATTTCTCTTTTGTTTAGTTTCCTTTTTTGTTAGGATGTGGCTTTTAAAAGCGTGTTTTCTTTTAATTTTACCTGTTCCTGTTAATTTGAAACGTTTTTTCGCTCCAGATTTTGTTTTTAATTTTGGCATGATTACAAATTATTTAAAATTAAAACGTTTTTATTTTTTGTAAGATAATGAAACCTAATTATTTCTTAGGTCCCATCATCATAATCATTCTTTTACCTTCAAGTTTTGGCATTTGTTCTACTTTTCCAACATCCTCCAATTCTTGTGCTAAACGTAACAATAAGATTTCTCCTTGATCTTTAAAGATAATAGAACGTCCCTTAAAGAAAACGTATGCTTTTAATTTAGAACCTTCTTCTAAGAAAGATCTTGCATGACGTCTTTTGAATTCGTAATCGTGATCATCTGTTTGAGGACCGAAACGAATTTCTTTAACGACAATTTTCTGTTGTTTAGCTTTAAGCTCTTTTTCTTTTTTCTTTTGTTCGTATAAGAACTTTTTGTACTCTACGACACGACAAACAGGTGGAATGGCTTTTTCACTGATCATAACCAAATCTAAACCTTGTTCTTCTGCAAGTTCTAAAGCTTTAGAAATTGGATATACACCAGGTTCTATACCTTCTCCAACAACGCGTACTTCTTTCGCGTCAATCTTATCATTGATCTTATGTTGATCTTCCTTAATTACTCTGGCTGGACCTCTGCCGCCTTTTCTTCTAATTGCGATAGTTATTCTGTTTTAAATTATTTTAATTTGATTTGTTCTTTCATGAAGTTGATAAACTCTTGAATAGTCATCTCTCCTAAATCACCTTCTCCGTGTCTTCTTACAGAAACTGTACCGTTTTCTGCTTCTTTTTCACCGATGATTAACATGAAAGGAATTTTGCTGATTTCGGCATCACGAATTTTTTTACCAGTTTTCTCATTTCTACTGTCAATCAATCCGTTAATTTCCTCTTCGGCCAGCAAATTTAATACTTTTTCTCCATATTCCACATATTTTTCACTAATTGGTAAAATTGTGAATAAATCTGGTGTTAACCAAAGTGGTAAATTACCTGCTGTATTTTCTAACAAGATAGCAATGAAACGCTCCATAGAGCCAAATGGCGCACGGTGAATCATTACAGGTCTGTGTTTTTCGTTGTCTGCTCCAGTGTAAGTTAAATCAAAACGTTCTGGTAAGTTATAATCCACTTGGATTGTTCCTAATTGCCATTGACGTCCTAATGCATCTTTCACCATAAAGTCTAACTTAGGTCCGTAGAAGGCTGCTTCACCATATTCTACAACTGTTGGTAAACCTTTTTCTTCTGCTGCTGTGATGATGGCTTGCTCAGCTTTTGCCCAGTTTTCGTCAGAACCGATGTATTTTTCTTTGTTTTCGGGATCTCTTAATGAGATTTGAGCCGAATAATTATCAAATCCAAGATTTGTAAATACATAAAGTACTAAATCAATTACTTTTTTGAATTCTTCTAATAATTGATCTGGTGTACAGAACAAGTGAGCATCATCTTGAGTAAATCCACGTACACGTGTTAAACCGTGTAACTCTCCTGATTGTTCGTAACGATAAACTGTACCAAATTCAGCATAACGTTTTGGTAAATCGCGGTACGACCATTGTGACGTTTTATAAATTTCACAGTGGTGAGGACAGTTCATTGGTTTTAACAAGAATTCTTCTCCTTCGTTTGGTGTTTTTATTGGTTGAAAACTATCTGCGCCATATTTTGCATAGTGACCAGAAGTTACATACAACTCTTTTTGACCAATGTGTGGAGAGATAACCATTTCGTATCCCATTTTTTGTTGCTCTTTTAATAAGAAGTTTTCTAATTTTCTTCTTAAAGCAGCTCCTTTTGGTAACCAAAGTGGTAAACCTGCACCAACTTTTTCAGAGAAAGCAAATAAACCTAATTCTTTCCCTAATTTACGGTGATCACGTTTTTTAGCTTCTTCTAATAACTCAAGATATTCTGTTAAATCTTTTTGTTTTGGAAATGTGATACCATAAACACGCGTTAACATTTTATTTTTCTCGTCGCCACGCCAATATGCACCCGCAACATTCAATATTTTAGCAGCTTTTACAATTCCCGTATTTGGAATGTGTCCACCACGACATAAATCTGTAAAGTTATCATGTGTACAGAATGTGATTTCTCCGTCTGTTAAGTTAGAGATTAATTCTGTTTTGTACTCGTTGTCTTTATATGTTTCTAACGCTTCAGCTTTTGAAACTGAATATAATTTGAATTCAGCTTTTTTCTTTGCATTCTCTAACATTACTTTTTCAACTTTCGCAAAATCAGCTTCTGTAAATTTATCTTCCCCAAAATCAACATCATAATAGAAACCTTTATCAATTGCAGGTCCGATTGTTAATTTAGCGTTTGGATAAAACTCAACAATAGCTTGTGCTAATAAGTGAGCAGACGAATGCCAAAAAGCTTTTTTACCCATTTCATCGTTCCAGGTTAACAATTTGATCGTTGCATCTGTGGTGATTGGGGTTGTTGTTTCAACTTGTTTATCGTTTACTATAGCCGAAATGACATTACGTGCTAAACCTTCACTAATGCTAAGCGCTACATCCATAGGTGTTACGCCACTCTCATACTGTCTTACACTTCCATCTGGAAGAGAAATGTTTATCATCTTACTTTTAGAATTTGTACTAAGATGCAAAAATACGAATTTTCTGTAAGTTGACGAAATTTTTAAAGGGTTGATTTTGATTAAAATATTATCGTTTGGGATTAATGAATTTATAACTGATAAACCAGATAGCTACACAAAATAAAAAATCAAAAAGGTAAATGAAAATATTTTCTCGAATACTATTTCTAAACAAGTTTTGATGAATAGAGTATGGAATTAAATTAAAAAATCCAGGACGTGTAATTAGAGCATAAAGAATTAAACTAATTAAGGTTGGAATAATAAATTTTTCATCAATAAGTAAATTAGAAATATTATTTCTTTATAAATTTTAAAACTTCGTTTGACTCTTTTGTTTTGATGTAATAAACTCCTGAAGCTAAGGTTTGACAATCAATTGTGATGCTCGATTGATTATTTAGTGGTACAGGTTGTACCAATTGACCAACTGAATTGTAAATAAAAAGCGTATTGTTTTGAGCGTTCAATCGAGATTTATCAATACCAATTGTAATTTTTTCATTTGTTATCGTAGATGATTGTAACCAAATAAAAGGTTTTGAGTCAATTGTTTTTGTGCTTAAACTTTCGTGTATTTTAAATTGCGCTACAACAGGCAAATGATCACTCATATTGTATAAATTATTTCGCAATGTTTGTGAGTAAATCCCCGTACAATCGGGATCTTTTACGTCTTTGTCCAAACAATTTCCATTATTTCCGTAGGCTTTATAACTGTCGTTTACATAAGATAAACGTGTGCTGTTCTTGAAATTATCGCTCATCATAATAAAATCAAAACGATCATCTAATCCACCGCCTGCTCCTGCGTTAGTGCCGCTACCAAAACCGACGTTTGAAACACGAGTGCTCTGAGTATGTAAATAACTAAAATCCGGATTGTTTTGCCATTTCCCTGGTGCATTTAAGGGATCTACCATCAAAATAGCATTTTCAGGGTTTAAAATTTCTTGATAAGCTGGTTCTGATGAATTATAAAAATTAAAATCACCCGCAAAAAGTACATAGGTATTGGGTTGTGTTAAATTTTTTAATGATTTTGTTACTTCTTGTACCATTTCCAAACGCATTTGACGATTAGCAGGTCCTGTACTCGATTTTAAATGAGCTACAAAAACTTCTAAATGAATAGGATCGTTGGACGTTGTATTCAATTGAAAAGAATATTGATTGATATCGCGGTAGACTGTTGGGATTCGTTGCTGGTTGACCAATGTTAATTTACGTGTATTATAAAAAACCATTGTTTGCAAGGGATCATCTAATTTGGTTGTATCCGCAACAAAAAGCGCGCGCGCAAATTTGTCAGGTTGATTTTGCAACGAGGTATTTAGAATTAAATCAGCACCATTTTCTGTTACCAATTCACAAATCATAAATAAATCAGGTTTGTAGTCGTCTAAAATATCTCTTAAAATCAATTGACGATTTTGAGGGAGTGAAACCGGAAATTTAAACACATTATAAAACATGGTATTTAATGTTTCCTGAGAAAAAGTAGTAACCGAAAGTATTAAAAATAGAAAGCGTAATATTTTTTTCATATCAAAATTATTATCGTTTAACAAATCAACTATTATAACATCTGAAAACGGATATTGACCGATGTTAAGAATGTAGTAAATATATTGATTTTCAATTTAATAATCAAGTCGATTGTAACAGAAAGTAATTTATGTGTATTACAAAAAAAATCCAGTTTCGTTTAGAAACTGGATTTTTGAAATATTTTTAAGTTCGTGCTCGTCTAAAATAGAGAAATAAGGTCAGTAATCCGAAAACGATATTCGGAATCCATGAGGCGACAAATGGGGAAACATATCCTTTTTCGGAAAATGTAGAAGTTGTTTGCGAAAAGAAAATGTACACAAACGCTAACGAAATACCAACGGCTAAGTTGATTCCGATTCCTCCACGTCGTTTTTTAGATGAAAGTGATAAAGCTAAAATCGTTAAAATAATTGTAGAAAAAGGAACACTCAGACGATTGTTTAATTCGTTTTGATAGGTGTTAACATTGGCAGAACCTTTTGCTTTTTGTTTCTGAATAAATTCATTTAGCTCAAAAGTATTCATTGTTTCTGCAACATATTCTTCTGGTAAAATTTCGTCAGGCGAAGCGGGCAATTTTATATTTGTATTGGGTTCGTACGTTAATTTTTCAGTATGATCTTTGTTTATTTCTCTTGTATAAACACTTATCAATGCATATGTAGAATCTTTGTCGTTCCAATTAAAACTTGAGGCAATGATTTGTTTTTTTAATTCAGTTGAATCAAATTTTTGGTAGACAAAAGAACTTCCTAATTTTTCTGTTCTATCATAACTATCCACAAAAACATATTCTTTTGGCGAAATTTGTGAACCTATGCGTTGCCTTTTGTAATATTCTTCCTTTTTTGAGTTGCTGAGCATATGAACATATTCATATTTATTTTTCTTGATATTAGCCCATGGCAAAACAATGTTTCCAACAACCAAGGCTGAGATTGCCAAAAATATAGCTACCGAAACATATGGAAGGGTAAATCGATAAAAACTAATTCCACCCGAAAGCACACCTACAATTTCAGTTTGCATTGTTAACCGTGAAGTAAAATAGATCACGGAGATGAAAACAGCAATGGGTAAAAAGGTGTTAATAATCCAAATTGACCAATAGGGGTAAAATTGGGTTAATGCCGAATAAGCAGTGGATCCACTATCATTAATACGTCCTAATTTTTGACTAAGATCGACAATTACAGCGATGGTAGACAAAATCAAGACCATGAAGATAAAGGTTCCGATAAAGTTTCGGATGATGTATTTATCAATTATTTTCAAACTACAGACGTTGTTTTAGTTGTGGCACAATTTGTTCTTTCCATTGAGCGAAATCTCCTGCTAATATATGCTCTCTTGCAACTCTTACCAAATCTAAATAAAAGGCAAGGTTATGAACTGATGCAATTTGTTTTCCTAAAGATTCTTGTGCATTAAATAAATGACGAACATAGGCTTTTGTGTAATAACTATCCACATAGCTCGTTCCACTTTCGTCTAATGGTTCAAAACAATCTTTCCATTTTGCGTTTTTCATATTCATAACACCATTCCATGTAAATAACATACCGTTACGTGCATTACGCGTAGGCATTACACAGTCGAACATATCAACTCCAAGTGCAATACATTCGATAATATTCCAAGGCGTCCCAACTCCCATTAAATAACGAGGTTTGTCTTGAGGAAGAATTTCTGTTACGATATCTGTCATTTCGTACATAACAGGTTCTGGTTCACCAACAGATAAACCACCAATTGCATTTCCTTCTGCACCGAAATCGGCAATGTATTTTGCAGACTCTTGTCGCAACTCTTTGAAATCGTTTCCTTGTACTATTGGGAAAAGCGTTTGTTTGTGATCGTAATATTCAGGATTATTATTCAACCAAGTTCTACAACGCTCCAACCAACGATGTGTCACATGCATGGCACGTTTTGCATCGTGATATTTGGCAGGAATTCCTGTTAATTCATCAAAAGCCATAAAGATATCTGCACCGATGTAACGCTGGATTTCCATAGATTTTTCAGGTGTAAACATATGATAAGAACCATCAATATGCGATTTGAAACGTACACCTTCTTCGGATTTCTTACGACTTGTCGACAAAGAGTAGACTTGGAATCCTCCTGAATCTGTCAAAATTGGTTTTTGCCAATTCATAAATTGATGCAATCCGCCTGCTTTGTGTAAAATATCAGTTCCTGGTCGTAAATACAAATGATACGTATTTCCAAGAATGATTTGGGCTTTAATATCTTCTTCTAACTCACGTTGGTGAACAGATTTTACTGTACCAACTGTACCAACAGGCATAAAAATAGGTGTTTGAATTTTACCGTGATCGGTTTCTACAACTCCAGCTCTTGCCTTTGAAAATTCGTCTTTTTTATCGATTGAAAATTTCATAGTGTGCAAAGATATTAATTGTTTAGCTTGTTGCGAGTTGGTTTCGAAAAAAATAACAAAAAAATAAGGATAAAGTTTGCTTTACCCTTATGTAGAAATTTTATGAAATGATTATTTTGTAAAACGTAACGACATTTTGCGGTCAGAAGCTCTTTCTTCATCAGAAGCTGTTTCTGCCACTGTTGCAAACTCTTCTCCGTAACCTTCAGCAGAAACAACTTGCGCACCAACACCACGTTTAGCTAATTCAGCTTTTAAGTAATCAGCTCTTTTTTGAGAGATCTCTTTGTTTTTGGTATCATCACCAACTTTATCCGTGTAAGCACCAAGTTTTATTTTTGCGTTAGGATATTTTTTCAAAATAGCTGTAACATTATCTAATTGTACTTCCGAACCCGCTTCTAATTGATCAGTTTTGCCAAAAACAAAATTCACATTATCAAAGTTAAACCATTTATCTTTTAATTGATCTTCTGTTAAATTTGCAAATTCTGGCATTTTGATAAATTTGATAATTTGATCTTCTAAACCATTTGCATATCCTGATAAGGCAATTCCGTCTAAGTCGATTGTTGATAATTCTTTTGTAGTTTCAATACTGTCTGTACTAAAAATCGCACTATCCGTGATTACTTCTGTATCTGTTGTTACATTTTTATCTTCGTCTTTGCAATACTTCAACAAGAAAAATGCAGCTAAACCTAAAATAATTAGAGGGATTATCCATTTCCAAAATCCGCCACCGCTATTATTTTCGTTATGATTATGAGAAGAATGTATAGGTTCAACAAAAGGTTTTTCTTCTGGTTTAACCGTATCTTTAACTTCAGCAAAAGCATCTTTAATTTTTTCTTTGGCAGGCTCTACTGTTTCTGTAGCGGTTTCAGAAATATTGGGTTTATCGGTAAAGAAAGATCCTAAACCTAATGCACCAAGTCCTAATCCTGCAGGGATTAAACCTACTATTTTATCTTTCATTCCAGCTAATTGTGAGAAGAAATCACGTTCTGTCAAATTATTAAACTCAGCTTCTTTTCCTATTGAGCCGAATGTTGTTAAAGCGGTTAAGTCCAATAATTTTGATGAAGAAGCTGTTGAAATACCTGCAAACTCTGCCACTTTTGCAATAATAGGTTGTGTATTATTTCCTAAAAGAGTAGCGATTATACTAATTAAGTTATCTGGTGTTTCTTGTGTTGTTGAGATATTGGATAATCCTCGCGAAGCACCAAAAGATTTGATTGCATGAAATAATCCGTTGGTAGAACTACCTTTATCCACTAAGCTTCCTAACAAAATAGGCAAATAAGCACTCATTGCTTTTGAAATTCCAGTATCGCTTTCGCCTAATTCTGATGAAACTTTCGAGATTAAATTTGGGTTAATGTACCCTTTTACTAAATCAATAATGTTCATAGTTTTCGATTTTTTTAATTATAGTTTTTTTGTTGTTGTAATTAGTTATTTACCAATATTGTACCAATGTTCATGATGGTTAAAAATAGTTAAAAAAAGTGATAATTTTTATATTTTTTTGAAAAGATGTAAGATTGGAATTAATTTTATCAACTAATTTGACAATAAATAAGACAATGCAAGAAGAAGACAAAGTGGATAGTTTAAAAGATGTGATTGCAACGCCATTTAAAGATTTAGAATATATCACCAATATCTTAATCACAAAAGGTTCTGAAATAGGTTGGAGCTTGGTTTCTGCTATTTTAACTTTAACCATCGGTTTTTGGATATCAACAAAACTGAAAAACCTTATTGAAAAAAGAATGATAGCGCGTAATGTTGATTTGTCTATTCGTTCGTTCTTAGTACCAATCATTAATATCTTTTTTAAAGTTATCATCTTAATGTTCGTTGTAGATCGATTGGGACTAAATGCTTCGGGATTGATTGCTGCACTTGGTGGAGTTGGTTTGGCAGTTGGTTTAGCTTTACAAGGTTCTTTATCAAATTTTGCGGCAGGAATACTCATCATTATTTTCAAACCATTCAAAGTTGGAGATTATGTTGTTTCGCAAGGACATGAGGGAACAGTAGAATCGATTAATATATTGAATACCGTTTTAGCAACTGCAAAAGGTCAAATTATTACATTGCCAAATGGTAATTTATTTAATAATCCAATCATCAATTATTCGGTCAAAGAATACCGTCGTTTAGATGTAAATGTAGGCATTTCGTATGATGACGATTTTGACAAAGCTCGTCAAGTATTATTAGATGTTTTAGATAAAAATGAGTTGGTTGATGATGCACAATCAAAAACCGTAGAAATTTTAGAATTTGCTGATAGTAGCGTTAATTTAGCCATACGTTGTTATGTTAAAAATAGCGATTATTGGACCGCTTATTGGCAGTTATACCGAGCAGTGAAATATGCTTTAGATGATCATCATATTTCAATTCCTTATCCACATACGGAAATGGTTTTTAAAAATGAAGCCAATTCACCTACAAATCCATTAGAAAACAAAGAATAATGAAGTATTTTTTGATTATATTTTTAATTCTTTCTTCTGTGCAAATAAGTGCACAGAAGAAAGAATTAATTGATCAGCATCTTAACTCAGATTTCTACTCGACTCAATTTACAGGATTCTATTTGTATGATCCAATAACAAAAGAAGAATTGTATAATTACAATGGGAACAAGTTTTTTATTCCTGCTTCTAACACCAAAATCTTCACGCTTTATACAGCGATGAAAATGTTGAACGATTCGATTCCTGCGTTTAAATATCAATTAATTAACGATGAATTACATGTACAAGGAACTGGAGATCCAACATTTTTGCACCCAAAATATAAAAATACACGAGCAGTAGACTTTTTGAAAAATAATGGATCTAAACTTATCTTTCATTGGAATAATTTTGATGAAGAATCTTTTTTACCAGGATGGACTTGGGATGATTTTAGAAAAGATTATTCACCAGAAAGAAGTCAGTTCCCGATTCATGAAAACTTAGTGTCTATTTCTAAAAACGGGAATTCCATCAAAACATTTCCTACTTATTTCGAAGAATTAACAGAAATTAGAGAGATGCCAGAACCAAGGAGTTTTTATGATAATAAATTTTATATCAGCAACAAAAAACGTTCAGCAAAAGTACCCTTTATTGTAAATGAAACGGTAATCGAAAAGTCATTGTCGCAAATTTTGGGTAAACCAGTTGATATGGTCAAATCGCCAATGGCAAGAGAAGCAAAAGTTTTTTACAGTCAGAAGTCAGATGATGTTTACCGCGAAATGATGGAGAATAGTGATAATTTTTTGGCAGAACATTTATTGATTTTAGCTTCGAGTACATTACCAGGGAAATTAAGTGCTACAGAAATTATAGCGTATGCAAAGCAAAACTTATTAAAAGAGTTGAAACAGCAACCCGAATGGTTTGATGGTTCTGGTTTGTCGCGTTACAATTTGTTTACACCGCAAAGTTTTTCACAAGTTTTAGAAAAAATGTATAACGAATTTCCAGAAGAACGTTTGTTTTCTATTTTCCCAATTGGAGGTAAAACTGGAACTATAAAAAATAGATACAGAGATACGATGCAACCCTATATTTACGCTAAAACAGGAACATTAAGTAATAATGTAACGTTGAGTGGTTATTTGAAAACTAAATCTGGTCGAACACTTATTTTTAGTTTAATGAATAATAATTCAGTTAAAAATTTATCGTGGATCAGAAATGAGAATGAAAAACTCTTAAGAATTGTGAGAGATCATTATTAAAAGTTTTCACAATAAAAAAGCCTTTCGTACTCGGAAGGCTTTTGATTTATTAGAAAGACATTTTTACGGTGTCGTTATTTCTTGTTAACATTTTTGTGTCTTTTTTGTTTTTAATATCAAACGTCACAATATTTTGTTGGTCACTAAAAACATCAGTTAACAAAGCTACTTTTAACTCTATTGTGTTAATGTCAGATATTTTTTCAAACTTAAAGAAAACTCGTGTCGATTTATCATTTACTTGATAACCGTAATACGAAGTCCCCAACGCTTTTCCATTTACTTTGACATCAACTTTACTGTTTACATAAGCTTTTAACTTATTTTCAAAGTTCGATTTATTCGAAACATCTGCACCAACAGCTTTTTCCAATTGATTGGTAAAAGTACGTGCGGTTATATTGAGCGTTCCTGTTTCTTGTTCGTAATCAACCTTGATATTCGCTGTGTGGAAATCCTGTGCGCTTAGGTTAAATGTGACAAAAACCAAAAGCAAAGAGAATAGATATTTTATATAGTTCATTTTATTACTTAGTTTGTACAAATCTCTTTCAAATCGAATGCCAAATATTCTTAAAATTGAAAAGTATATTTGCTCGACTTGTTTTTATAACGGATTTAGAATAAAAAAATTATGAAATTTTTAAAAAATAAAAAGAGTACTAATTACTTAATACTCTTTTTATGATTTTATTCTAAACGATTAAGCAAACCAAACGTGGTAAGGAATTCTGCTTAAAATACAAACCAATCCGATGATAGCAAAAATTGCTACACTCATAGGTACGGTTGTCGAACGTTTTAATTTTGCATTTGCAATTGTCATAAAAACAACCCCAGCAATCATCATCATTGGGTGCTCTACGAATGTTAATCTTAAAGCAGAATCAGACATAATATTTGATGGTTCTAAGGCAGAAAACATCATAATATAATAGACTAATCCAATTAACAATTGTACGTGAAATGTAATCGTCGTAAATAATCCGATTTTCTTGATTGTAGCGTTGGTGTCTTTTTTCGAAATTGCGTAAATTAATGTTGAAATCACAAAGATAACGCCCATCAAAATCACAAGATAAGCCCATCCACTATGAAATTGTTTGATAAAATCCATTTTTCTAATTTTAGTTTTTCATTACAAAAATAACAAACCTTTTAACATAAATACTATTTGTTGAGATTTATGTGTTGTTAGAACAGTTTTTTAGATTAAGCAAAATCTCGTAATTTCGCGCAAAATATATCCGAAATGGGAAAAGATAAAATCAGAAGATTTAACGAAAATAAAACTTTTCAGAATGTTGTTCAACCAACACGAGAGGAAGCGATCAATAATTTTGCATTAAAAGGAAATTGGAACAAGGATTTTTTTAAAAATGATCATCCAATTGTTTTAGAACTTGGTTGTGGAAAAGGAGAATATACTGTTGCAATGGCGCGTCGTGACAAAGATCGTAATTTTATCGGAGTAGATATTAAAGGTTCAAGATTTTGGCGTGGAGCAAAAACATGTTTAGATGAAGGAATTGAAAACGCTGGATTTCTTAGAACACAAATCGAAATTATCGACCATCTTTTTGCTGAAAATGAAGTGAGCGAAATTTGGATTACTTTCCCAGATCCACAAATTAAATTCAGAAGAACAAAACATCGTTTAACTGATCCCGAGTTTTTGAGACGTTACAACAAGATTTTGAAACCAGATGGAACAGTTAATTTGAAAACAGATTCTGAGTTTTTACATGGTTACACACATGGTGTTATTCATATCGAAGGGCACGAAGTGATTCGTTCTACACACGATGTTTATCACCCAGACCATTCGGATATACCAGAAATAGTGACAGCTGTACAAACCTATTATGAATCGAAATTTTTGGAAGAAGGTAAAAAGATTACCTATATAAAGTTCCAATTAAAATATTAATGAAGAATCCATCGAAAGATGGATTTTTTTTATTTATAAAAAAGGATAAATAATTATTCAACTATATTTGTCTACACACTAATATGATATTATGAAAAATAAACTTTTATTCCTTTCTCCTCTTTTGTTGAATGGATTTTTTTCCTTCGCACAAATCAAACCAGATTTTATTTATGCGACAATGGAAACAGAAAATGCGTCAATCTTACAAAGAAATCAACCAGATTCTATTCAGATTTTATCTTCAAAAGATAATCTTTCAGCAATTTATTTTCATCCAGCGATTACAGAAGATTTGAAAGAGAAATTTGCACATGGAAATGGTTATATTTTTCAATCTTCAAAAAAAGAAGCGTTGCAAGCAATTCAACCAATCGTTTTTCAAAAAAATGAACCATTTACTTATACCATAACTGAACAAGATTTTATAACTAAAGCATTAAATGATGTTGATGTAAAAGAAATTGAAAAGACGATTTTATTATTAGAAGGTTTCAAAACACGTTATCACACGCGTCAAGAAGCTAACGATGCCATTCTGAAAATAAAAGAAGTTTGGGAGCAAATGATTGCAGAAGCAGGTAGAACTGATGTTGTGGTGAAAATTGTGGATCATGTCAATACACCAATGAAATCATTGATATTAACCATTAATGGGAACGAAAAAAAAGACGAATATGTGATAATTGGTGGACATGCTGATTCGACTATAGGATGGAGTGGCGATCAATCTTTTGCGCCAGGAGCCGATGATAACGCATCGGGTATTGCTACGATTACAGAAGTTTTGCGTGTTTTGTTAAAAAACAACTTTAAGCCACAACGTACCACAGAAATCATGGCGTATGCAGCCGAAGAAATTGGTTTAGTAGGTTCGGGAGAAATCGCTAAGCAATATGCAACGGATCAAAAAAATGTGATTGGTTATGTACAATTTGATATGACGAATTACAAAGGATCTGCAAAAGATATTGTATTAATGACAGATGCGTATTGTGATGCTAATCTGAACTCGTTTTTGATGCAATTGATGGACGAGTACAATCAATCAGGTATGCATCAATTTACGTATGATACGTCAAAATGTGGTTATGGATGTTCGGATCACGCAAGTTGGGCGAATAATGGCTTTTCTGCTGTTTTACCTTTCGAATCAAAAATGAGTGATAGTAATCCGTATATTCATTCTATAAACGATACGTATGCATCAATGGGAAGTACATCTACACATGCTGCTAAGTTCACGAAATTAGGGATCGAATATATTGTAGAAGCGGCGAAACAAACGGGGAAATTAGGAACTGAAACGATAGAAAAAGAAACGTCTAAAATATATATCACAGATAAAACATTAAATTATCAAGTGAATTTTAAAGCAGCAATTTCGGTGAAAATTATTGATGCAACTGGACGAACTATAAAAATGATGAATGCTGAGCATTCGAAAGGAAGTATAAATTTGTCTAATCTCTCAACAGGATTTTATATAGCTACAATTTCCGATAATCAAGGAAATTCTATTTCACATAAATTTGTATTGAAGTAAATTCAACAAAATAAAAAACAAAAAGCAAGCTGAATTCAGCTTGCTTTCTATTTTTGAAATTTATTTAAATCTTAATCATTCAAACTTTGTAAGTAAGAAACCCAACCTAACGTTTGGTATTCTTTAGCAGCCGTTTTTACATCAGCAGCTTTGTAAATTCCACGACCAACAATCATAAAATCGGTATGGTAATTTTTGAAAACCAATTCTGGTGTATTGTATTGTTGTCCTTTGCTATCTCCAGTCGAAGAAATATTAACACCAGGTGTAAACAATAACAAATTATCTGGGATTTGACGTTGAGCAACTGCACCCAAAACATTACCCGATTGTTCTGAAACATTGATTGCTTTCGTGAAGTAATAATCATCTGTTAATGTTCCTTTCGAAGACATTTCTACAATTGTAATTACGCCAGTGTTTTCGAAAACTTTCAACGATTCTAAACCTCCAATTGGATGAACAGTTACTAAATCTGCCCAATCAGAAATTTTATAAATCGATTTCTTGAATTGTAATTCTTGTGTATTTCCGATATCTCCAAATTTGCGGTCTTCAAATAATAAGAATTCTTTTTCGCGTGCGATTTTTTTCAATTCAACGATTAAGTTATCCGAAAAATCTTGAATAATATCTGAATGTAATTTTAAAGCAACAACATGATCACCAACTTTTCCTGCGAAATCAATAATTTCATCAGAAGTAATCAAATCAGCAGAAGCAATCAAGTTTGATTGTTTTTTAAGCGCTAATTCTACCAAACGTTTTCCAACAGGATGAACAATTTTTTTATTCTCCAATGCAATACGTTGTTTTGC
Source organism: uncultured Empedobacter sp. (assembly GCF_937930195.1). Taxonomy (NCBI): domain Bacteria; kingdom Pseudomonadati; phylum Bacteroidota; class Flavobacteriia; order Flavobacteriales; family Weeksellaceae; genus Empedobacter; species uncultured Empedobacter sp. The sequence continues at coordinate 13,188 of NZ_CALGVK010000183.1, read as the reverse complement.
TGGAACAGCTTCAGCAGGTAAAGCTAAAAAGTCTTTGATTTTTTTCGCCTCATCATCTGTCAAGCGATGGTATTTATGTAAAATATCAATTACTTCGTGAATAGTGAATAATGTCTTCACATTGTAACCTTGTTCTTTTAATTTTTCAGAACCACCTTGTGCTCGATCCAAAACAACAACCAAATCTTTTACACGTAAACCTTCACGTTCAACTTGATCAATTGTTTCTAATAAAGATTGTCCAGATGTAATTACATCTTCTACTAAAAGACAAGATTGTCCTTCGGAAAAAACACCTTCTACCATACGTTTAGTTCCATATCCTTTATTCTCTTTACGTTTGATAATCAAAGGAATATTCGATGTTAAACTCATTGTAGTCGCCATTGGTAATGCTGCGTAAGGCACACCACAAATCAAATCGTAGTCAACATCTTCTACTAAATCTAATAAGTTGTTTGCTAAAGTTTTTAATAATTGTGGACTTGAAGCCAAAGGTCTTAAATCGACATAGAAAGGAGATTCTATACCACTTTTTAAAGTGAAATTTCCAAATTTTATAATTCCCAGCTCGTAAGCTTTCAATAAAAAATCTTCTCTTGGTTGCATTTGTGTAATGTTTGAGCAAAGTTAATAGCTTTTTGAGTGATTTATTGCATTTTAAGCCAAATTAATTTTTAGATGTATAAAAATTGAATATTTATACTGATTTGATTTATAATTTGTTCTAAAAGTGAAAAATTATAAATTTTAAAGAAAATTAGTAATTAACCTTTTGAAATTTTTCTAACGTATTTCTATATCGATTTTATCATCTCATCAATTTTAGTTCGTCAGTTTGAGTGTTTAAAATGATGAATCATCTTTTTAAACGTTTCGATAACTTGACGAATTGCTTTAATACCTCTTACTTCTCCATACAATTTTCTTTTCTATCGAAACTAAAATCACTCGAGGTGATGTATTGTCATTTTTAACTTTCTTCATCTTTCAACCAAATCTTCATAAAATAACTTTATTTTTGAGTTTTATAAACAAACACAAAGTGAAAAAATATATCCTTGCAAGTTTTGCATTAGTCAGTGCATTAGCATCAGCACAAGAAAGTCCATTCAAATTCAAAGAGTTGGTTAATAATTCGGCACTTCCAGTTATTTCGCAAGGAAAAACAGGAACATGTTGGTCATTTTCTACGGTCTCTTTTTTAGAGTCGGAAGTGAAACGTATAACGGGTAAAAAAGTCGATTTATCAGAGATGTACAATGTTCGTTTTACGTATCCAGTAAAAGCGTATAATTATGTTTATCGCCAAGGGAAAGCTCAATTTAGCGAAGGTGGATTATCACATGATGTATTGAACTCTGTTCGCAAAAATGGTTTAGTTCCAAACGAAGTGTACGCAGGTTTTACAGTTGGCACAGAAACTAAACATAACCATGAATTACTGGTAAAAGAATTAAAAACAGATTTAGATTCGATTGTAAAGAATCCAAAAAAATACTTAACAACTGATTGGAAAAATAATTTCGATCAAAAATTAAATCAAAAATTAGGTGTTCCTCCAACAGTATTTAAATTCGAAGGAAAAGAATATACACCACAGGAATTTGCGAAATTCTTAAAAATTAATCCAGACGATTATGTTACACTTACATCGTTTCAACAAGCACCGTATTATTCTCAATTTATTTTACAAGTGCCAGATAATTTCTCGAATGGTTCGTACTACAATTTGCCATTAGATGAATACATGAAAGTGTTAGATGAAGCGTTATACAATGGATTTACTGCTGCATTTGATACAGATGTTTCAGAAAAAACGTTTTCTAAAAAGCATGGTTTAGCCGTTTGGCCTTCAGAAGGTTTAGAATCTGATTATTTTGTGGAAATTTTGCCAGAAAAATGGGTTTCTGCAGAAGAACGTCAAGCAGCTTTCGAGGATTTGTCAACACAAGATGACCATTTGATGCATATCACAGGAATTTTAAGAGATCAATTAGGAAATCAATATTATGATGTGAAAAATTCTTGGGGAACAGAAAATTTAGGAAATAATGGACATATTTACATGTCTAAACCTTTTTTTAGAATGAAATCAATTGCTTTTACAGTACACAAAGATGCTTTGTCAGAAAAGGTAAAGAAGCAATTAGGAATAAAATAATAATACACAAAACGATAAAATGAAGACATTAGAACAAGCGATAGAAAAGTTAGAGCATAAGGGTTATTTGGATATAGAAATTCCGAAAGGAACCGATTTAGTTGCAGAGATTAATAAATTACGCAAAGAAAAAAATGCAGTAATTTTAGCGCATTATTATCAATCGGGTGAAATTCAGGATTTAGCAGATTATTTAGGCGATTCGTTGCAATTAGCTAGAGCAGCAGCTAAAACAGAAGCTGATATGATTGTTTTTTGTGGTGTTCATTTTATGGCAGAAGCTGCGAAGATTCTTAATCCTTCAAAAAAAGTTGTTCTTCCAGATACAAAAGCAGGTTGTTCGTTGGCAGATTCTTGTTCGGCAGAAGGTTTGCGTGGCTTGCGAGAGCAACATCCAAATGCGATTGTGGTAAGTTATATCAATTGTGATGCAGGTGTTAAAGCGGAATCAGATATTATTGTGACTTCTTCTAATGCAGAAGCGATTATCAATTCGTTGCCAGAAGATCAAGAGATTATTTTTGCGCCAGACCGTAATTTAGGGCGTTATTTAAATCAGGTTTGTAAGCGTAACATGATTTTATGGGATGGCGCTTGTATCGTTCATGAGGCTTTTTCGTTGGAAAGAATTGCGCAACAAATGGCAGAAAATCCAAATGCAAAATTAATTGCTCATCCAGAAGCGCAAGAAGATTTATTGAAATTTGCTCATTTTATTGGTTCAACTTCTCGTTTGTTGGATTATGTGGTAGAAAATGAAGCGACAGAATTTATCGTAGCGACAGAAGAAGGAATTTTACATGAGATGCAAAAATTAGCACCTAATAAGAAGTTGATTCCAGCTTTGGTTCAAGATGAATCGTGTAATTGTTCTGAGTGTTTTTATATGAAATTATCAACGTTAGAAAAGTTGTATTTGTGTATGAAATATGAACTACCAGAAATACAAATTGAAGAAAGTTTGCGTATAAAAGCATTGGCTTCGATTAATCGTATGTTAGATTTATCAGAAAAAATCAAATAATGGCTATACAAGATGTTTTAGTCATTGGTTCTGGAATTGCAGGATTATCGTATGCACTAAAAATTGCAATCAAATATCCTGATGCCAAAATTACCATTGTAACCAAAGCAAATAAAGACGAAACCAATACAAAATATGCGCAGGGAGGCGTGGCTGTTGTCAGCGATTTCGAGAATGATAGTTTCGAGAAACATATTCAGGATACGCTTCGTGCAGGTGATGGACTTTGCAAATTAGAAGCGGTTGAGGTAGTTGTAAAAGAGGCGCCAGACCGCATTAACGAAATTATTGATTGGGGCGTTCGATTTGATAAAAACAAGGAAGGTATTTATGATTTAGGTCGCGAAGGAGGACACACCGAAAACCGAATTGTACACCACAAAGATGTAACAGGTTGGGAAATTGAACGTGCGATGTTAGAAGCAATCAAAGAATATCCAAATATTCAAATTCTTACCCACCATTTTGTAGTTGATTTGATAACAGAACATCACTTGAATCGAGATTTAGCAGACCAAACAACATGTTTTGGAGCTTATATTTTAGATTTAAATACAGATAAAGTCGAACGTCATTTAGCCAAAGTAACCTTATTAGCAACAGGTGGAGTAGGGCATGTTTATAAAAACACCACGAATCCTATTATCGCAACTGGGGATGGAATTGGTTTGGCTCGTCGCGCGAAAGCAACCGTCTCAGGGATGCAATTTATTCAGTTTCATCCAACAGCTTTTTACAGCGAATTTGACGGACAATTGTTTTTAATTTCGGAAGCGGTACGTGGATTTGGAGCTAAGTTACGCACAAAAGATGGCGAATTATTTATGCATAAATACGATGAACGAGAAGAATTAGCTTCGCGTGATATCGTTGCTCGCGCAATCGATAATGAAATGAAATTACGCGGAGACGACTATGTTTACATTGATTGCCGTCATTTAAATAGAGAAAAATTCTTGGAACATTTCCCTAATATTTACGAAAAATGTAAATCCGAAGGTTATGATATGTTTACAGAATTAGTTCCTGTGGTTCCGGCTTCGCATTATTTATGCGGCGGAATTGATGTCGATTTAGATGGTAAAACATCAATAGAGAATTTGTTTGCGGTTGGCGAATGTTCAAATACAGGATTGCATGGCGCAAATCGTTTGGCTTCAAATTCGTTGTTAGAAGCAATGGTTTTTGGACATCGTGCAGCGTTGAATACTATCGAAAAACTAAACCAAAATAATTTCTCTATTCAGAATTTTAACTTTCCAGAATGGAACGAAGAAGGAATGAAAGTACAAGAGGAGTTGGTGTTGATTTCGTATCTGCGCAAACAACTACAAGCGATGATGAGCGAGTTGGTTGGAATTGTTCGTAGCGATGCACGTCTTAAAATTGCTCAAAGTCGTATTTTAGAAATTGAAAAAATGGTCAAAGAAATTTATTATTTCACGATTATTTCGCCTAAATTATTAGAACTTCGAAATTTGGTTGATGTGGCATATTTAATTATCGAACAAAGTACCAATCAAAAAGAAAATCGAGGAACTTTTTATAACAAAGATTTTAATTAAATGAAGAACTTTTGGTTGATAATTCCGCTTCTATTTTCAAGTTTAGTATTCTCTCAAACAAAAAAGAAGGATAACGAAAAGCCAAATTTAACAGTTGTTGATGCGAATACGATACCTGTTTATTTTGGTTGCGAAAATCTCAAAGAAAAAAGTGAGTTACAAGCTTGTTTGAGTAAAAATTTGAGTGAAGATATACAAGCTCAAATCGCTTACTTTTCGAATATCGCAGATTATTTACATATCGAATCTGTGCAATCTAAAATTGGATTTATCATCAATGAAGAAGGTCGGTTCTCTGAGGTAAATATAGATGGAGCTAATCCGATTTTTAACAGTGTTGCACATGCAAGTTTGGTTTTACTAAACAATAAAATGGATCGAAATAATCTAAAAATAGAACCTGCTCGTGATCATAAAAATAAAGCTGTTCGGATGAGGTATAATTTGCCTTTACGCTTTATGTTGGAAGAACAGAATAACGAGTTTGAGAAATTCCCTTCAGCGAATCGCGTGTTGTTTACTTTAAAAACCTCAGAAGAAGAAATTGAAGTTCGTATTGATAAAGATTTTAATTTGAAGACGTATGGAAAAGCCGGGAATCGTGAATATTATTTGGGACGATTCTCTAATTTATTCGAAATGGCTGCGGTAGATCCTTATGCAACAGCTTTTGATGCGGCTTTTAAATCTGGCGTAATTGATATTACAAAAGGTATAATTGAAGACAAGGAATACAAACTTCAAATCAAAAACTTTTTTGATAATGATCCTTCCGCACAAGTGTTGATTACGGTTGTACGTGAAGAAAACGGAACTTGGGCCGAATATTATGAATATAAAACCAAGAAAGAATTTAATCAATCAAAATTTGCATCCTTAACTTATAGATAATGAATTTACCTACATATATTACAAACGAAAAATTACAAACATTTATTCGTCAGGCTTTTTTAGAAGACGTTGGCGATGGTGATCATTCAACTTTAGCATGTGTTCCCTACGATTCTATGCAAGAAGCAGAATTGAAAGTGAAAGACAACGGGATAATTGCTGGAATAGAATTAGCGAAAATTATTTTTGCCACATTTGATCCTTCATTGAAAATCGAATTTTACAAAAATGACGGAGATAGCGTAAGCTTTGGAGATGTAGCGTTTAAGGTGAAAGGTTCTTCGCAATCAATCTTAACGTGTGAAAGATTGGTGTTAAATTGCATGCAGCGTATGTCAGGAATAGCAACTTATGCACACGAAATGATGGAGTTGGTGAAAGGAACAAATGCGAAAATTTTGGACACAAGAAAAACAACACCTAATTTCCGAATGATTGAAAAATGGGCCGTTAAAATTGGAGGTGCAGAAAATCACCGTTTTGGATTGTATGATATGGTGATGTTAAAAGATAATCATGTTGATTTTTGTGGAACAATTACAAAAGCGGTTGCCCAAACAAAAGATTATTTAGCTAAACATCATTTGCATCTAAAAATAGAAGTAGAAACGCGCAACATGGATGAGGTGAAAGAAGCTTTAGAAGCGAATGTTGATTTTATCATGTTAGACAATTTTGACCTCGAAACTTTGAAAGAAGCTGTTATCTATATAAATGGAAAAACAAAAACAGAAGCTTCGGGAGGAATTACAAAAGACTCTGTGCGTGCTATTGCAGAAACTGGAGTAGATTTTATCTCGTCTGGTGCAATTATTCATTCGGCTTCAAATTTTGATTTGAGTTTGAAAGCGGTTAAGTAATGAATTTTTACCATCACGTCATACCAATCTTATGTTTATTGTAAAGTGATAACAGAAAAATTTAACAATTTCAAGATTTGTTTTCCTGCATTTTATTTTTGATAGTTAAAGGATAGATATTTGGATTGATTTAATTTTTAACATTCATTTATAATAAAAATAACGATGACATCTATTTAAATGATAAAGTTTTAAAATTAACAAATATTATCTATACTGGTTCTAAATAAGGAATTTTGTATTGTTTTTGAAGCTGATTTATGAAAAATAATCGCTCAATTAGAGTAAAATGTGTTTAAAATTTATTTTTCAACTTATGTTAACTTTTAATTAAATATCTAAAAAAAATTAATTATTTATAAAATTACTTTGTTTAAACTAAATAGATTTTTATTTATAAGCAATTTGTGTTATTAAATTGATAATTAACATAACGGTTAGTCAAGAATAATTTAAAAATTTACCATAATTTAACAATAATCTCATTAAAAGTGCAGAACTTTGCAAAAGTAAACTTTTAAACTATTTCAAAAGATGAGGTTAAACTCAACTAAGCTTTTACTTGTAGGAGCTTTTGCCTTAATGGCATCATTATCTTTCGCCCAAGTTGTTGAACCAACAGATTCTACAAAGGTTGAACAGGACGAAAACGTATCTTTAGGAGAAACATTAATCATTGGTAAAGGAGTAATCGATATCGTTGAAGATCGTAAAACTCCGGTAGCTGTTTCTACAATTAGTAAAGCTTCAATTGAAGATAAAGCGGTAGGAAATGTAGATTTTCCAGAAATCTTTGCTACAACACCATCAGTTTATGTTTCTGGACAAGCAGGAGGGTTTGGAGATTCTCAAATGTTTTTACGAGGATTTAGTAGTCAAAATACGGCTTATTTATTAAACGGACAGCCTATTAACGGGATGGAAGATGGTAACTTGTATTGGTCTAATTGGTCTGCAATGACTGAGGTGGCAAATGCAGTTCAAATTCAACGTGGTTTAGGGTCTTCTAAATTAGCGATATCTTCTGTTGGTGGTACTGTAAATATGGTTACCAGAGCGACAGATAAAAAACAAGGTGGTTTTGTAAGATTTAATACGGGTAACGATAGTTACATGAGTGCGACAATTTCTTATAACACAGGAATGAAAGGTAAATGGGGAGCATCGTTCTTATTTAACCAAACATCTATGCATAGATCTTGGGCGCAAGGGACAAGTGCTAATTCGCAAGCCTATTTTGTTTCTGTAGGTTATAAACCAAATGATCGTCATAACATTAACTTTATGATTTTTGGTGCGCCACAAGAACATGGTCAAAACTATTCAACAAAAAGTGAAAAGCAGTGGGCTGAAGCTGAAAAGTACGGCTATGGCAAAAAGTATAATACAACTTATGGCTATTTAAACGGTAAAGGAGAAAATCTAAGAACTAACTTTTACCACAAACCAGTAGCTAACTTAAACTGGGACTGGACAATTAATGAGAATATGAACTTGTCTACAGTACTTTATGCTTCAACAGGTACAGGAGGAGGAACTTCTGGTGTTGGTAGAGCTTCAAGTACGTTAAAAAATGGATTAGTTGATTTTGATTTAATTCAAGGTAACAATATGTTAGATCCAGATGGAATTGGAAATAACGGAGGTAAAGATATTAACGGAGTTAACAATGTATCAAATGGTGCAATTCGTACTTCGGTAAATAACCATTTTTGGTATGGAGGAGTAACAAATTTAAACTTTGATACTAAAACTGGGTGGAACTTCAACTTAGGTGCTGACGTTCGTTTTTACCAAGGAAATCACTTCCAGCAAATGAGTAATTTATTTGGACTAAAAGGATGGTCAGAAGTTAACAAATCAAATGGTCAAACAGTTGTTGTAACAGAAACTTTTGGAACTAATCCTTGGTCAGCATTATTCAAATCAGCTAAAAAAGGACAAAGAATATCAAGAGATTATTCTGAGGATATTAACTACCAAGGAGCTTTTGGACAAGTTGAATATTCTAATGAGATCTTTACAGTATTCGGTCAAGGAGCAATCTCTAACCAATTCTACCAAAAATTTGATACTTGGAATTATGGAGGTGTAGAAGAAGCTTCTAAAAAAGTAAACAAAACAGGGTGGAATGTTAAAGGAGGTTTGTCTGTTAACATTAACGATGAAAATACTGTTTTTGCAAACGCAGGACGTTACTCTCGTCAACCATTCTTAGATAATGTATTCGAATATAATAAAGTTGATTTACGTGAGCCAAATGTAGAGAACGAGGAAATTACAGGTTTCGAAGTTGGTTACAAGTATGAAACAAGAAACTTAAGAGTAAACATTAACGCTTACCATACAAAATGGGGGAACCGTTTCTTAGGTATGTCTGGATCAATAATGCAACCAGATAATACAACTAGACCAATTTATACAGCTTATACTGATATTGCTCAAATACATAAAGGTATTGAAATTGATTTTGATGCTAAAGTTTCTCAAGCATTCAGCTTATATGGATTCGCATCTTACGGTGATTGGAAATATGACGGAGAAACTCCATTCGAATCTATGTACACAGATGATGATACAATTTTCGAGAAAGGGAATGTTGATTTAACAGGAACATATATCGGAGAGGCAGCTCAATTTACATTTGGTATGGGAACAAAAGTTAACTTCACAAGAAACTTATATTGGGATGTAGATTTTATGTACAATGCTCGTGCATATGGACAAGTGAATCCAGAAGATGTTGTTAAAAGCGCATTAAAAGGAGAAGTTTATCAAGCAGAAAAAATCTCACCTTTTGCTCGTGTTAACACTGGAGTAGCTTATGAGTTTAAATTTGGTAAGCAAAAAATCAAATTTAGAGGAAATGTACGTAACTTATTCAATGATCAATATGTAAGTAGAATTGATAGAAATGGATACGGATATGCAGTAGGTAGAACTTGGAATGCAGGTGTTACTTATAGCTTCTAATAAGAATTAATATTTCTTAACATATTCAAGCGGACTTAGTTTTAAGTCCGCTTTTTTATTGATATTTGATAATTAGACGGTTGACTTAAAAAGATAAAATAAATAAATATTTATTTAAAACAATTCTAAATAAATATTTTTTAAGAATAATTATTCATTTAATAATGAATTAATATGCGTTTGAAACTTTTTAACTATTATTGATAAAATATGTAACGTTACACTATTTTAATTAATATATAATTTTTAATAAAATTAATGGTGTGTAATTATTATATTGATAAAATAGTTAAGTTTTAAATGAGTTATAAGAAAAAAAGGATTTTATCTTATAATTATTCTTAATTAACATAAGGTTTATAACCATTTTAACATATATACACCTCAACTTTGCAAAAGTAAACTTTTAAACTATTTCAAAAGATGAGGTTAAACTCAGTTAAGCTTTTATTAGTAGGAGCTTTCGCCTTAACGGCATCATTATCTTTCGCTCAAGTTGTTGAACCAACAGATTCTACAAAGGTTGAACAGGACGAAAATGTATCTTTAAGTGAAACATTAATCATTGGTAAAGGTGTAATTGATGTAGCAGAAGCTCGTAAGACTCCTGTTGCTTCTACAGTTATTACAAGAGAAGAAATCCTTGATAAAGGAGTTGGAAATGTAGAGTTTCCAGAATTATTAAAAAATTCTCCATCTATTTATGTTGCAGATCAAGCTTCAGGTTTTGGTGATGCAAAAATGTACATGAGAGGTTTTGATCAATCAAATACAGCTTTCTTATTGAATGGGCAACCAATCAATGGAATGGATAACGGTAGTTTATATTGGTCAAACTGGCAATCAGTTTCTGATATTGCAAATGTTATTGATTCTCAACGTGGTTTAGGATCATCTAAATTAGCTATTTCTTCAGTAGGAGGAACTGTAAATATTATAACAAAAGCTACAGATAAAAAAGAAGGAGGTTTTGTACGTTACTTAGCTGGTAACGATTCTTATCAAAAACAAACTATTGGTTATAATACAGGAATGAAAGGTAAATGGGGTGCTTCATTTATGTTTGATAACTGGTCTGCTCACAGAAGTTTTGCTCGAGGAACTGAAGGTAAAGGACAATCTTACTTTGTTTCTGTAGGTTTCAAACCAAATGAACGCCATACATTCAACTTTATGATTTTTGGTGCTCCACAAGAACATGGTCAGAACTATTCTAAACCAATGGAGACAAAGTATCGTAATATTAAAGTTGATGGGGTAAATAAGAGTATTATTGCAACTCCAGGTTATGATATCACAGGTCGTATAGGTAACTCTAATTACGGTTTTTACAATGGAGAAGCTTTATCTGCAAAAACAAATTATTATCACAAACCAGTAGCTAATTTAAACTGGGATTTCTCTATCAATGAAAACTTATCATTATCTACAGTTGTTTATGCATCTACTGGTACTGGAGGAGGAACAACTCTTTTAGGTAATGGTCCTGGTTATACAGATGGTGGATATACTGCAAATGGAGATATTAATTGGGATGTATTAGCTGCTAAAAATAAAGAATTATCAAACGGAATTTCGAATGGAAATAATGGTTCTGTTTTAGCGTCTTCTGTTAATAATCACTTTTGGTATGGTGGAGTTTCAAATTTAACGTTCGATACGAAAAAAGGATTTACATTTAATGTTGGTACAGATATTCGTTTTTATCAAGGAGAACATTACCAACAGTTAAATAATTTATTAGGAGCTTCTGGACGTACTGCATCTAATGCTCAACGTTCAAAGGATTATGTTGTTTCTAAAACATATAGTTCTAGTCCATGGGGGGCATTATTTAATAGAGCTGATCGTAGTGAGAGAGTTGGCTTTGATAATTCTGAAAGAATTAATTACCAAGGTTTCTTTGGTCAAGCAGAATATTCAAACGAATTATTCTCTGTATTTTTTCAAGGAGCTTTATCTTGGCAAGAATATGAAAAATATGACAACTGGAATTATACTGCAGAAAAAGCAAAAGAAGCAGGAGTTAAATTTAAAAACGGAAAAGCTTACTCTGGCGAGCATACACAAATCGGTTATAATTTAAAAGCTGGTGCTTCTATTAACATGAACAAAGAGAATAGTTTATTTGTTAATGTTGGTAAATTTTCTCGTCAACCTTATTTAAATAATATTTTTGTTCGTAATACTGTAAATTATATTGATACAGGTATTAATAATGAAATTTTACAAAGTATTGAAGCTGGTTACCGTTACAAATCTCGTACATTACGTGTAAATGTTAACGCATATTATACAGAGTGGGATAATCGTTCTATGACATACAATGGTTCTGATTTTGTTGATAGTAATGGAGATAATCACAATAGTGTACGTTTTATCGCGACAGGTTTATCAGAAGTTCACAAAGGTATCGAAGTAGATTTTGATGCTAAAGTAACACGTGATTGGTCTATTACAGGATATGCTTCAACAGGAGATTGGAAATACAAAGGTAAATATAATTTCCAAGTGCAAGATACTGATACGCAAGAGTTGGTACCAGGATATGAAAACAAAACTGACGAATTAAATGCGTATGTAGGAAATGCAGCTCAATTTACATTTGGTATGGGAACTAAAGTAAAAGTAACAAAAGCTTTATCTTTCGATACTAACTTTAACTACTATGCACGTGTTTTTGAAAATGTAGATTTAATTGATGCAACTAAAGCTTCTATTGCTGGAGAAGAATATGTAAATGTGCCTATTCGTCCTTATGCAATCGTTGATTTAGGAATGTCTTATAAATTCAAGATTACAAATAGTCAATCTATTAAATTTAGAGGAAACATCAAAAACTTATTCAATGATCAATACATTTCTCGTAAAGATAACTACGGTTACTTCTGGGGGAATGGAAGAACTTGGAATGCAGGTGTAACTTACAATTTCTAAGAAATATTTTCTTTATATAACAAAAAGACGAGCTCATGTAGTTCGTCTTTTTTTTGTGTTTACCTTTGATAAAATTTTAAATTAAAAATGATTCAACCCGATTTTCTAAAAGAAGGTGATAAAATAGCAATCGTTGCGCCTGCAAAACGTATGTTGCAAGGCGAATTAGACGAAGCAATAGAGTTAATTAAATCTTGGAAGTTAGTTCCAGTTCTTGGAAAAAATATCTATACTGAATATGATTTTGGCTACAAATATGCTGGAACAGATGAATTAAGAACCGAAGATTTTCAGTGGGCATTAGATGATGTTGAGATCAAAGCAATTTGGTGTGCTCGTGGTGGATATGGTTCTGTAAAAATTATTGATGAATTAGATTTAACGAACTTTAAAAAACATCCAAAATGGATTATAGGTTATTCAGATATTACTGTTTTTCATAATCATTTTAATCGTTTAGGTTATCAAACTTTGCATGCTGTTACAGCAAAAAAATTAGCCAATACAGACTATCTTCCGATTTCTTATCAAAGTGTTTATGACGTCTTGTTTGGGAAAGAAATTCAGTACGATAATTCCATTCATGCCTATAATAATCTGGGTGAAGTAAAAGGCGAATTGGTCGGAGGTAATCTTTCGATTGTTTGTTCTCTTTTAGGAAGTGAATCTGCAATTATCAATCCTTCAGATAAAATTTTGTTTTTAGAAGATTGGTTCGAGAATTGGTATGCTGTTGACCGAATGTTGATGAATTTGAAACGCAACGGAATTCTA
>NZ_CALGVK010000182.1:0-10939 GCF_937930195.1 uncultured Empedobacter sp. | reverse complement strand
CTTGCCATAAAAAATGCCCCCAAAAGTGTCTAACTTTTTGGGGGCAGTGTAATTTGATGAGCTTTTTTATTTACTTTAAGTAAATTAGCTATCAATGAAATATAGTATTTACTTTTTAATTTTAGGATTTAGTTTGTTGAGTTGTACTAAGGAAGAAATTAAAATAAGGGTTGATAAAGTAGAAAATAATATGATACACTTTACAATTAAAAATAACTCCGAAAAAGAATCAATTCGCTTTTTAAAGCCTAAACATAATTATTTATGTTATGAAGGAGGTAATCCTATTAATAATATTTATAAAGATTTTTACATCTTAGATTTTATAGATAGATATAAAGATTTAAAGACTTTTAAAAGTACTCATGTAGATATATTAGATAATAATCCAAGTGATTTATCTGATTATATAATAGTAGAGATTCATAAAAATAAATCATACTCAGACAGTATAATGATACCTGATAAAGATTGTGAGTATTGTTATTTTTACCCTATAATCGAAGAAAATACTATTTTAATGATAAGAAAAGATACATTGATTTATGATGGAAAAGGAGCTGTAAAATTGATTCATTAATTTTTTAAAGTGTCAAACCTTCCAAATCATCAATTGTTCCGTTATAGATATTGACATCTACTTTATATCGTTTAACACCTTCTATAGTTGCTTTTTCCGTAAACTGCCAAAAATTCCAATGACCTTTCATTTCCTGTACCCAAAAATTGTAATTGGCAATCCAAATGATGTGGCCATCCAAATGATTTTGTAAATAATCTTCAAAATATTTGTCAGAGGTATATATTATAGGTTTGATATCGTAATGCTCTTCCACAATTTTGCACCAATTCTTGATTCCTTCTACCAAACGTTCCATCGATTGCGTTTTTGGCAAGGTTTCGATGTCGAGAACTGGAGGTAAATCACCTTTTTTTAATTTTACTATATTGATAAAATTTTGAGCTTGTAAAGTCGAATTCTCATCAGGTCGATAAAAATGATAAGCACCTCGCAAAATATTATTTTCTTTTGCTTCTTTCCAATTTTCCTCAAACCTAATATCAACAGACGATGTTCCCATAGTAGATCGGATAAAAGCAAAATTAATGGGGTACAATTTGTAGATAGTATGCATTTTCGTCCAATCAATTTCACCTTGATATTGGGACACATCCACGCCAAACGTTTTGAGATAATATTTGTCCATTACCTCAATATTTCTGATGTCATATTTCGTTACTTTTTCATCAGTAATTTTTTCACCTTTCAATGATTTTTCTACAATTGTAAAGTAATAATGAATTCCATGGCGGTAACGATACGTAAAATAAAGTACACACAAAATAACAAACGCAATAAAATAGGTCGAAGGTTTTATCTTCTTGTAAAAAGGTTGTTGTTTTATTTTTTTACGAGGCATTTTAGTAGATGAAATAGAAATTATCTATGCAATATTAGTTCAATTTTCGATGATAAAAAAAGTAAAATCTTCATTATCTTTGTTCGGTATGAAAAAATGGATATTAGCCGCAAGGCTTCGCACTTTACCACTTTCGTTGAGTGGATTATTGTTAGCTGGATTTATTGCAAAATCAGAAGGAATCTTCCGAAATGATATATTTTTCTTATCACTTTTAACAACTTTAGCTTTCCAAATATTGTCAAATTTTGCCAACGATTATGGTGATGCTGTAAAAGGAACAGATGCAAATAGAGTAGGAGAGCAACGTGCAGTTGCTTCTGGTTTGATTACTCAAAAACAAATGAAAACTGCCATAGGTATCATGGTTGTCATTTCTTTGATTTGCGTTGCTGCATTATTGTATGTGTCTTTTTATCCTCATGACATGAAGTATATTTATATATTTCTTGGATTAGGGGTAGCTTCTATTTTTGCAGCAATGGCTTATACAATGGGAAAAAAACCTTATGGATATATTGGTTTAGGAGATATTTTTGTCTTTTTATTCTTTGGAATTTTAGCTGTCGTTGGAGGTGAATTTTTATATTCAAAAGTATTTCAATGGCAAATTTTGTTACCAGCTGCATCAATGGGATGTTGGAGTGTAGCAGTGTTGAATTTGAATAATATGCGCGATGTCAAAAATGATGTCAAAAATAATAAAATCACTATTGCATCAAAGCTTGGATTTCAGAATAGTAAGTATTATCAAATGGCTTTAATGACAATTCCTTTTGTTTTGAGTGCCCTTTATGTAACGATGATTCCAGCAAAATCAGGAAAGTTATCAGGATTAGTATTCCTAATTTTAATCTTCTTTGCAAATGCTATTCGTCGTCAAATTTTTGCTGTAAAAGATCCAAAAGATTATGATCCGTTCTTGAAACAAGTCGCAATGTTAGCTTTATTCTTTGCTGTTTTATTGGGATATAGCTTAATTGGATTTGACTTTATCGATACTTTAACGCGTTAATCACAAAATAATATACAATGAAAATTCAATACTTAGGTCATGCTTCTTTGGCTATCGAAGCAAATGGTAAACACATTGTTGTTGATCCGTTTATTACTCCAAATGAATTAGCTAAACATATCGATTTCGAAAGTTTAAAAGCTGACTATATCGTTTTAACACATGCACATCAAGATCATGTGTATGATGTAGAAGAATTGGCAAAACGAACAGGAGCGTTAATTATTTCGAATGCTGAAATCGCTGGTTATTATGCAGCAAAAGGTTTGAATTCGCACGGAATGAATACAGGTGGGAAATTTAATTTTGATTTTGGATCAATTCAATCTACTATTGCTTTTCATTCGAGTTCTTTCGCAGATGGAACGTACGGTGGTGATCCAAATGGTTATATTATCGAGAGTGAAGGAAAGCGTATTTACATCGCAGGAGACACCGCTTTGACGTATGAAATGAAACTGATTCCCGATACAATTGGTCAATTAGATTTAGCTATTTTACCAATAGGGGATAATTTTACAATGGGTGCTAAAAGCGCTTCAATTGCGGCAGAATATGTTCAAGCAACTAAAGTTTTAGGTTATCATTATGATACATTTCCTCCAATAAAAATTGATAAAGCTGAAGCTAAATCAATATTCTTTTCACGTCATATTCAATTGATTTTATTAGAAATCGGGGAAGATTTAACCGTTTAGAAAAAAATATTATCCATAAATACAAAGCTCGTCCGAGGACGAGCTTTTATTTTTTTATGGAACAAGTTCATTAAAATTTATAAACAATTGCATTTACATTCATCCCTGCACCAACAGATGCAAATAGAACAATATCGCCTTTGTTTATTTGATGTGAAGATAATTCACCATTCAGAATCATTTTTAATAAGATAGGAATTGTGGCAACACTACTATTTCCTAATTTATCAATAACCATAGGCATTATATTCTCAGGAACAGGTTGTTCATACAAATCAAAAAATCTCTTTACAATAGCTTCATCCATTTTTTCATTTGCTTGATGAATAATGATTTTATTTAATTGTGAAATCGTATATCCACTTTCATCAAAACATTTTTTCATCGCGTCAGGAACATTCGATAAAGCAAACTCATATATCTTTCGTCCAATCATTTTTATATACTTGACATCTGGACAAGTTTCTGTGTTATAAGATTTTCCAAAAAATAGATAATCTTTTTCAGTTAAAGTGAATGAAGCTGAAAGATGTGATTTTAAACCTTCGTCATCATGATTATTTATTTCCAATATTGCAGCACCAGCACCATCTGCATAAATCATGCTGTCTCTATCATGGATATCAACAACCCTTGATAAGGTTTCTGCGCCAATAACCAAACATCTTTTTGCAATTCCAGCTTTAATAAAGGCATTCGCCTGTATCATACCTTCTAGCCATCCTGGGCAACCAAAAAGTACATCATAAGCAACGCAATAATTATTTTTGATTTGCAATTGATGTTTAACTCGTGAAGCTAAGCTTGGAACTGAATCTGATTGAATTGTACCTGAAATTACATCTCCAAAATTGTGTGCAAAAATGATATAATCTAATGTTTCTGGATCTATTCCCGAGTTTTCTATCGCCTGTTTAGCGGCAATGAAACCTAAATCTGATGTAACTTGATTATTGTTGGCATACCGTCTTTCTTCTATACCTGTTATAGATTTTAATTTTTCTGCAATGATGGTATTATTTTGTTTTAATGCAACTCCTTTTTCATCAAGAAAGTTATGTTGAGCAAAAAATAAATTTGTGATTGTTTCGGAGGGAATGTAGTTACCTACACCAATTATTTTACTTGTCATTTAATCTGTCTAACTAAATTTAGAACTCTTCTTCAGTAAAAAGCTTTTTTATTTAATTAAGTATTAAAGGTAGTGTAAATCTTATGACATATATAAATATTTTAATTTTTGTTTAAAAAAATGAAATATTCATAAAGCAAATAAAGATTTTTTATTAATCAGTACAGAAAGTGAATATTATATTATAAATTAATAAAACATTTTAAAAATCTTTAACTTAGACTTCTGTCGATTTTTTTTAAATTTGTTAAAAATAATACACAATGAAATACTTATTCATCGGATTTTTAGGATTGTTTATAGCTTGTAATGCGCAAGAAACAAAGAAATCAGTTTCTAAAAAACAATCCATTCAACAAACCACAAAAACACCACAAAAAATGAATAAAATTTACGATTATACATTTAAGGATATCAATGATGAAGATTTTAATTTTGCTGATTTAAAAGGTAAAAAAATCTTGATTTTGAACACAGCTTCAAAATGTGGTTATACACCTCAATATGATGCATTAGAAAAATTGTACCAAGAATACAAAGATCAAGGTTTGGTTGTTGTAGGATTTCCATCAGATAATTTTGGTGGACAGGAATTTGATAATAACGAAGAAATAGCTAATTTTTGTAAATTAAATTATGGCGTTACATTTCCTTTGATGTCGAAAAGTGATGTCATTGGAAAAAATCAAAATGAAATTTTCAAATTCTTAACAAAAAAATCATTGAATGGTAAATCTGACCATGAAGTGAAATGGAATTTTACAAAATTTTTGATTAATGAAGATGGAACGTTAGAAACTGCTTATTCATCAAAAGTAAAACCGGATGACAAACAAATAATAGATTGGTTAAATAAATAGTAAATGAAGTTAGATATTCTTGCAATTGGAGCACATCCTGATGATGTAGAATTGGGATGTGGTGGAACACTAGCAAAAGAAATTAGAAACGGTAAAACAGTCGGAATTCTCGATTTAACGAAAGGAGAATTAGGGACTCGTGGTACTGATGAAACTCGTCGTGAAGAAGCAAATGATGCCAAAGATATTTTGGGTGTGGTTGTAAGAGAAAACCTTGGGATTGCAGATGGTTTTTTCTTGAATGACAAAGAGAATCAATTGAAAATTGTAGATGTTATTCGTAAATATCAACCTGATATTATTTTGAGTAATGCACCGCATGACAGACATCCAGATCATGGAAAAGGATCAGATTTAGTGAATACCGCTATTTTTTTATCAGGATTGCCAAAGATAGAGAATGGTTTAGCAGCTTGGCGTCCTAAGAAACACTTTCATTATATTCAATGGTTGCCATTAGAGCCTCATTTTGTAGTGGATATTTCAGGTTTTATAGATACGAAAGTAGAAGCATGTATGGCTTATAAAACACAATTCTTTGATCCAAATTCGAGCGAACCACAAACGCCAATTTCATCCAAAAATTTTACAGATTCTATTCGATATCGTGCATATGATTTGGGAAGATTAATAGGAACTGAGGCAGGAGAAGGTTTTATTTCGAGAAGTTATATTGGCGTAAATAATTTAGATTCTTTAATTTAGAAATAAAGGTTAAAAAAACCTTTATTTTTTTGCGAAAATTATTTGCAAGTACCGATTAATAGGCTATATTTGCAGTCCAATTGAGGAATTAAATAACAATAATTTCACAAGGCAAATGGTGGTTGTAGCTCAGTTGGTTAGAGCGCCGGATTGTGGTTCCGGAGGTCGTGGGTTCGAGACCCATCATCCACCCAAAAAACTTTAGAATTTAGTTTTAAAATAAAATTCGTACCAAATGGTGGTTGTAGCTCAGTTGGTTAGAGCGCCGGATTGTGGTTCCGGAGGTCGTGGGTTCGAGACCCATCATCCACCCAAAAAACTTTAGAATTTAGTTTTAAAATAAAATTCGTACCAAATGGTGGTTGTAGCTCAGTTGGTTAGAGCGCCGGATTGTGGTTCCGGAGGTCGTGGGTTCGAGACCCATCATCCACCCTTATAAATCTCAATTTCGTTGGAAGTTGAGATTTTTTTATTATATAGAATTTTTCAAACTTAGCCTTTCTTTGAAAAACCATATTAAATTCTTCTTAATTTTACCAAAACATTTGAAATGAAAAAATCATCAATATTTTTAGGATTGATTGCTTTTACAGGAATTTTGAGTTCTTGTTCAACTCAAAAAGCAGTCAAAGAATCCACTCAAACTTCAACAGAAATGACAAAAGAATATGCCTATCAAACATATGCAAGTTTCCCATTAACTACAGATATATCGCATTTAACAAAAAACGAAAAAGAAATTTTACGTTTGATGTTTAAAACAGCTGATATTATGGACGATTTATTTTGGCAACAAGCATACGGTGCTAAAATAGATTTAATGGACGAAACCAAAGGAGAAGCCAAAGAATATGCAAAAATAAACGATGGCCCTTGGGATAGGTTGAATAACGAAACACCTTTTGTCAATGGAATTGGAGCAAAACCTGCAGGTGCAATGTTTTATCCTATTGATATGACGAAAGAGGAATTTGAACAGGCTAATTTGAAAGATGGTAAATCGCCCTATACAATTGTTCGTCGAAATAGAGAAGGTAAATTGTATACGATACCGTACCACGAAAATTTTAAAAATCAGTTATCTAAAGCAGCTGAATATTTAACGCAAGCTTCAGAATTAGCAGAGGATGCAGGATTAAAAAAATATTTAAAATTACGTGCTGCCGCATTGATGACAGATGATTTTTATGCAAGTGATTTGGCTTGGATGGACATGAAAAATGCCAACATTGATATGGTTGTTGGACCAATCGAAAATTATGAAGATCAATTGTTTGGTTATAAAACGTCTTATTCCGCTTATATATTGGTGAAAGATATTGAATGGTCAAAAAAATTGGCAAAATTTGTTCAATACCTACCAGAATTACAACGCAATCTACCTGTTTCTGCAAGTTATAAGAAAGAAGTTCCTGGAACAGATTCCGATCTTAATGCGTATGATGTGGTGTATTATGCTGGAGATTGTAATGCAGCAGGAAAAACAATCGCGATTAACTTACCAAATGACGAACGTGTGCAATTAGAAAAAGGAACACGTCGTTTGCAATTGAAGAATGCGATGAAAGCGAAGTTCGATAATATTTTAGTTCCAATATCTACCGCTTTAATTGATGAGAGTCAACAAAAAAATATAAAATTTGATGCGTTTTTCTCAAATGTAATGTTTCATGAAGTTGCACACGGATTAGGAATTAAAAACACAGTGAACGGAAAAGGTAGTGTTCGAGATGCATTAAAAGAAGCGAATTCGGCTTTAGAAGAAGGAAAAGCAGATATTCTTGGCTTGTATATGGTGAATCAATTGTTGAAAAAAGGAGAATTGACAGGAACTCAAGAAGATTATTTTGTGACGTTTTTGGCAGGAATTTTACGTTCTGTTCGTTTTGGTGCAAGCTCTGCTCATGGACAAGCAAATATGATTGCATTTAATTATTTTGCAGAAAATGGCGTTTTCGTGAAAACGGAGAGAGGTCGTTACAAAGTAAATGTTGTAAAAATGGAACAAGCGATGAATGGCTTATCAGAATTGATTTTGACGTTGCAAGGAAATGGTGACTACAATGGTGTTAAAAAATTATATGCTGACAAAGGAACAATTCATAGCGATTTACAACAAGATTTAGATGTTTTGAAAACAAAAAATATTCCAGTGGATGTCATATTTAAACAAGGTCCGAATATGTTGGGATTGTAAGAAGTTAAATATCAATACAAAATTTAAAAGCCACTCCAAGAGTGGCTTTTCTAATTTATTTTTTAAAAATAGATCGTTTCATTACTATCGGGATCTCCAATCATAAATTCAATTTCAAAATTGGTGAAATTTCGTTTTATTCCTTGTACACTTATTGTATCTCCACAACTAAAAGACATTGCGTTTATTTCTTCTATTTCTGGAGAAAACTCAAATTTTCCCTTTTGACAAATATTAACTTTTGGAATTCTATCATTCAAATAGAAATTCCCTTTAGAATCAAGCCTTAATCTTATCTTTTCTAAATCACTCACATCAATCGTAGAAGATTTAGAAACTTTATAAGTACCTACAATATTTCCGTCAGTAACTTCTTAAAGCAAAGAAGGTTTAATGGAATAATAAATAAAATCCTTTTAATAATTGTTTTTTATTCATTGGATTTTTCCAAAACCCAATAATCATCATCGTTATTCTAATCAAAAAAGATAATCCTAAAATAATGATTATAAAAAAAACTGAAAGAGTAAAAGAAATATTGTCATGAATTATTTCTTCGATTCTAAAAACGTTTCAAAAGCTTTTTCAAATTCTTCTAATGTAATTAGATGTGTCATATTTGCAGCAAAAATTTGTTCGATATTTCCGTTTAGTTTTTGTAAATTTTCGACAAATTCAATCTGAAATTTTGGTTCGATGACATCATCTTGTAAACCGGTAAAAATTAAGTTTTGTTTTATAGGAATAGCTTTTAGTAATTGTTCAGGCAAAAAAGGTTGAAGTCTTTCTATAGCAATTACAGCAGGATTGAACATTAATACAGGAATATTTAATACCAGTCCCAAATAATAACTTATCATTCCGCCAAGACTTGTTCCTGCAATAAATTCGATCGGTTCTTTTTTGAATTGAGCAATTAAATCTTGCACTAAAGTTGTTGCATTATCATAATCAATAGATGGTGCAAAGCAATCGCCTAATGAGTCTAAATATGCTCTTTTTTCATCTGTTACAGATCCTTGGTAGCCGTGTAAGTATGCAAATTTCATTTGTTTTATATTTTATAATGTCAAACTTTACTTCGATAAACTCAGTAACCAAGAGTTAAGTCTGACGTTGTAAAAATACAAAATAAATACACGTTCAAATGTATTTTAAGATCGTTACGTTTTTATTTTTTTTTGAATGAATTAGTTAATTCACTAACTTAAATGTAAATTAGTAGTAAATAAAGTGCTTACAGTTTATATTTTTTATTAATTATATAATTATGAACGATACAAGTTTAAAACATGTCAATTCTAAACTAAAAAAACTTCCTGATTATTTTTTGGAAGAGGTTAAAATTATATTGATTTTTTAACTTTCAAAAATAATCAAGAAAAAAATTTTGAATTAACAAAAGAACAAGAAAAGATATTAGATCAACGCTTAGAAGAACCTAAGGAGAATTTTTTGTATGCAAAAGATGTTATGAAAGAATTGCGAAAAAAATATGAATTATAATATTCGCATTTCTCCTGAAGCTGTATAGGATATCGACCAAGCTTTTGCTTATTATTCCGAGTTTTCTATTTCTGCTGTAAAGTCTTTTGAAGCTGAGTTAGCAAATGTTTTTGAAGCTTTAGAAACAAACCCTTTTTACCAATTGAGGTATAAAAATTTACATGGAAAACCCTTCAAATCTTTACCTTATTTGTAATCTTCCCTAAAAAACGGAACGTTTAAAAATATAGTTTATTAACTTAGGGATAATTATGAAACAAAGCAATTTTACAGAAGTTCAGATCGTCAAGATCTTATCTGAACAAAATCAAGGCAAAACAGTCAATGAAATTTGTCGTGAACATGGAATAAGCCAACCCACTTTTTATAAATGGAAGAGTAAATATGGCGGAATGGAAGCCCATCAATTAGCTCAATTAAAGGAACTAGAGAAGCAATTGTCCCAATATAAAAAAATTGTAGCAGAGCTTACTTTAGAAAACGTAGTTTTAAAAGATGTTATCGAAAAAAAGCTATAACGCCTTGTGAAAAACGAGAATTGGTGTTGTATTCAAAAGCAAAATATTAACTAAGTTCTCGCAGGGGTTGTCGTCTATTTAGTTTAAGAACGTCCGTTTTTTTATTATCAAAAAGTCTGTAAAAATGAAGATGATAAAATATGTTTTCAATTGATAGCTCTATCCAACGAGCATCAAACTTGGGGCTTTTGGATGATGTATTATCGTTTACGAAATTTAGGCTTTACTTGGAACCATAAACGCGTTTATCGTGTTTACAAAATGATGCGTTTAAATTTGAGAAATAAACGCAAGAAACGATTATCAGCACGGGTAAAAGATCCACTTTTGCGCCCGATTAATCATAACATTACGTGGAGCATTGATTTTAAGCAGGATGCTTTGCAGAATGGTAAAAAAGTGCGTTCATTGAATATTTTGGATGATTTTAACCGAGAAATTTTAGCCATCGCCGTTGATACGAGTTTGCCTTCTGGACGAGTAGTAAGAGAGCTTGAGAATTTAATTCAATGGAGAGGAAAATCAGAGCGAATAAGAGTCGATAATGGACCAGAATTTATTGCAAACGCTCTAAAAGATTGGTGTCATAATCAGTCTATTGAATTGATTTATATTCAGCCTGGTCAACCGACGCAAAATAGTTTGATCGAACGTTTTAATCGTACATTTAGACAAGAAGTTTTGGATTGTTTTATGTTTTCAACAATCAAGCAATTCAACATATTCTCTCAAGCTTGGATGTGGATGTATAACAATAAGAGACCGCACGCAAGCCTCGGATACCTTACTCCGCACGAGTTTTTGTTGAAATATGGAAAAATAAATAAACCGAATACAAGTGAATTTCCAACATTTCAGCAAGATAATTGTAGTAATAATCAGTGGAA
>NZ_CALGVK010000181.1:0-10930 GCF_937930195.1 uncultured Empedobacter sp. | reverse complement strand
CGTCTTCACTTTTTATACGTTTGGAAGTAGTACCATTTCGTGAATTAGAATTATCACTTTTTTCATTTTTTGAATAGCCTAAATGTGCTTCAAGCTCGCCATGGAGCATAGCTTCTAATAATTCTGAATGTAGTTCTTTTAGTAATTTACTAAGGTCTTCTTGTGTTTTAACGCCTTCCAATAAACCTTGATCTTTGATCATTTTGCCGACAGATTTCTTCATAACAAACTTGTTTTATAAATGTAATTAAAAAAAATAAAGGTGAGTTATAATAACCCACCCTATTTTATGTTTACACAATTTTTTGGATACTGCCAATAAATGTAGCGACTTTATAAAATAACAAAAAGAAAAAGTTGGTCTGTAGTTTGATTTATTGTGAATATTTTTGCACTCATTTCATATAAAAATTTTTTCGAATAAAAATTCTATTTCCTATACTTTTTATTTCATCAGTTTTATGATTTATAGATTTTTGACAAAAATTTTCAAAAGCATGAACTATAATAGAATCTTTTTTGTAAACATACATAATAGGCTCTCGTTTTTTCTTTATTACAGTATCACCTATTTTTATATATTTACTAATTCCAATCCAAGACCTATTTTGTGTAGATAGAGTTTCTATCTTTTTTGTTTTTAAACTCAGACCTTCTATAAAAACTTTTGGAAAAGACTGCTCTTTTGTTAAATTTTTTGTTACAATTATATTGCTTTCAAGATTATTAATATCATCATAAAATCTCTCACAATTATCACATGAGATAAAAAACAATATTATCATTATAAGAATCCCAAATTGGATATATTTAGAAAAGAATATTTTCATATTTAATGTAAATCATAAATTTAACAAAAAAACCCTTTCTAAAAACATTCAGAAAGGGTTTAAAAAATTATTTTAAATCTGTTAGTTCGCTGTTTCAGTTTCTTCTACAGATTCTTCTTTTTGTGCATTTGGTAATTCACCTTTGAACAAGAACGAAATAATTTCTTTGTTCACTGTATCTAACATTCTTTGGAAGATATGGAAAGACTCTTGTTTGTAAACAACCAATGGATCTTTCTGCTCGTAAACTGCATTCTGAGACGTTTTACGTAAATCATCAACATCACGTAAATGCTCTTTCCAGTTATCATCGATTAAACTTAATACAACCGATTTTTCGAAATCTTTGATTAATGTTTTTCCATGAGATTCGTAAGCTTCTTTCAAATCACAAACAACTGTCATTTGACGCAATCCATCTGTAAACGGGACTTGAATACGAGAGAACATATGACCTTGATTTTCGAAAACATTCGAAATAACAGGGAAAGCAGTTTCTGCAACATACTGCATACGTGCTTTGTAATCTGCAATTGCCGCGTCGTATGTGATGTTTGTTAACTCTTTTACAGATTTAGATTTAAACTCATCTTCTGTAACAGGAGTTCCCATTGTGAAGTATTTAATTAAATCTAATTCATATTGTCCAAAGTCTTCAAAATCTTTGTTTGAACTTACAACAGAAGCAGCTACATCATAAATCATGTTTGCAATATCTACTTCCAAACGATCTCCGAATAATGCATTGTGACGACGTTTGTAAATTACTTCACGTTGTTTATTCATTACATCATCATATTCTAATAAACGCTTACGGATACCAAAGTTGTTTTCCTCTACTTTTTTCTGCGCACGTTCAATTGATTTTGTAATCATAGAGTGTTCAATTACATCTCCATCTTTGTGTCCCATACGGTCCATTAATTTTGCAATTCGTTCTGAACCGAATAAACGCATTAATGAATCTTCTAACGAAACAAAGAATTGAGAAGATCCTGGGTCTCCTTGACGACCAGCACGACCACGTAACTGACGGTCTACACGACGAGAATCGTGACGTTCTGTACCAATAATTGCTAAACCTCCAGAATCTTTTACTTCTTTTGTTAATTTAATATCGGTACCACGACCAGCCATGTTCGTTGCAATTGTTACAGCTCCTGGTTTACCAGCTTCTGTTACAATATCAGCCTCGCTTTTGTGTAATTTCGCATTTAAAACGTTGTGATTAATACCACGCAATTTTAACGCTTTTGATAATATCTCAGAAATCTCAACGTTTGTTGTACCAACTAAAACTGGACGTTTGTCATCTTGTGATAAGCGAACAATTTCCTCGATTACTGCTTTATATTTTTCACGATTTGTTTTGAAAACAATATCATTTTTATCATGACGTAAAATAGGACGGTTTGTTGGAATAGAAACAACATCTAATTTGTAAATTTCCCAAAATTCACCTGCTTCAGTTTCCGCTGTACCGGTCATACCTCCTAATTTGTTGTACATACGGAAGTAGTTTTGTAATGTAATTGTCGCAAACGTTTGTGTAGCTGCTTCAATTTTTACATTTTCTTTCGCTTCAATTGCTTGGTGTAATCCATCAGAGTAACGACGACCATCCATAATACGTCCTGTCGATTCGTCAACGATTTTTACTTCACCATCAACCACTACATATTCGATATCTTTTTCGAATAAAGTATAGGCTTTTAACAATTGACTTAATGTATGAATACGCTCCGATTTGATAGAGAAATTACGGAAGAATTCTTCTTTCATTTTAAGAATTTCTTCTTTATCTTTTCCAGAGTTTTCAATTGCTCCAATATTTGTCGAAACATCTGGTAAAATGAAAAAATTCTCGTCTTCCATTCCTTTAGACAAATACTCAATTCCTTTATCTGTTAAATCTGATTGATTTTGTTTTTCATCAATTACAAAGTATAAATGCTCATCAACTTTTGGCATTTCTCGGTTGTTATCTTGAATGAAATGCGCTTCTGTTTTTTGTAATTGAGCACGAATACCATCTTGAGATAAGAATTTAATTAATGGTTTGTACTTCGGTAAACCACGATAAACTTGGTACAATTTGAAACCACCTTCTTTTGTATCTCCTTGTTTGAATAATGTTTTCGCTTCGTTTAATGTTTTTCCTAACATCTCACGTTGCATTTGGTATAGACGATCAATTTTTGGTCGTAACACATCAAATTCGTGACGATCTCCTTGTGGTACTGGACCAGAAATAATCAATGGAGTACGAGCATCATCAATTAATACAGAATCGACCTCATCGACAATTGCAAAGTTTAACTCACGTTGCACCAAAGCGTCTGGAGTGTTTGCCATATTGTCACGTAAATAGTCGAAACCAAATTCGTTATTTGTACCATAAACAATATCAGAAGCATATGCTTCGCGACGTCCTGGTGAATTTGGTTGATGGTTATCAATACAATCAACAGATAATCCATGAAATGAGAAAATAGGACGCATCCACGCCATATCTCGTTTTGCTAAGTAATCATTTACAGTTACCAAGTGAACTCCACGACCTGTTAAAGCATTTAAGTAAATTGGTAAAGTTGCAACCAAGGTTTTACCTTCACCGGTTTGCATTTCTGCAATACGACCTAAGTGTAAAGCAGAACCACCAATAAACTGTACATCATAATGTGACATGTCCCATGTTACTTGACGACCAGCAGCATCCCAAGAGTTTCTCCAAATAGCAGTGTTTTCGTCTTTTAATGAAACGAAATCATGTCCACGTTGAACTAATGTTTTATCAAAATCAGATGCAGTTACTTCTAAAGTTTCATTTTCTGTAAAACGTTTACCTGTCTCACGCATTACTGCGAAAGCTTCAGGTAAAATTTCTAATAAAATCTTTTCTTCAATTTCGTAAGCTTGTTTATTGATTTTATCAATTTCAGTATACAAGTCTTCTTTTTCTCCAAAATCTTCAGTTTCTTCTACTTTTTTCTTTAGCTCATCAATTTGAGCTTTCAGTTCTTTAGTAGCTTCTATTAATTGAGTTTTGAAACCTGTCGTTTTTTCTCTTAATTCATCTATAGTTAATGAACCAAGTGATTGACCTGCTTGATTGGCAAGGTCAACATATTTTTGTAATTCTTTTACGTCTTTTGCATTCTTATCACCTAAGAATCCTTGTAAAATTTTGTTTAAAATATTCATATTTTTCTGCGTTCTTTGTCAAAATTAGCCACAATATATTTGAGACTAATTAAGATGCAAATATACGTTAACTATGTTAGTTATAGATTATAGAATCGAAAAAAGCCCCAATTCGGGCTTTTTTATTTTAATATTCGTCCTCGTTCCAAAGGAAATCATCGTCCGTTGGATAGTCAGCCCAAATTTCTTCAATGCTTTCGTAAGAATCTCCTTCGTCCTCAATAGATTGTAGGTTTTCTACCACCTCCAAAGGTGCACCAGTACGAATTGCGTAATCGATTAATTCATCTTTAGTTGCTGGCCAAGGTGCATCACTCAAATAAGATGCTAATTCTAAAGTCCAATACATAGCTTATATTTTTTATTATTAGTAGAGATAATTAAACTCTAATTTGTTTTAAAATTCGATTTTTTGCAAATCAAATAATTTGCCAAAGTCAAACTGTCAGTCTTTATGTTAAAATTAAATTTTTTCGTTGTCTTTATTTATTTAATTTTATGCCTAAATATAACGAAAATGGACACGAATATAACAAAATTATTTGCAATAAAATATCCAATTATTCAAGGAGGTATGATTTGGAACAGTGGTTGGCGTTTAGCATCGGCTGTTAGTAATGCTGGAGGGCTTGGTTTAATAGGTGCTGGAAGCATGTATCCTGATGTTTTGCGGGAACACATAAAAAAGTGTAAAGCAGCTACTAATCATCCTTTTGGTGTAAATGTACCAATGCTTTATCCTAATATTGAAGAAATTATGCAGATAATTGTGGAAGAAGGTGTGAAAGTTGTTTTTACTTCTGCTGGAAATCCAAAAACGTGGACAGAAATTTTAAAAAAAGAAGGCATTACAGTAACGCATGTTATCAGTAGTACAAAATTTGCGTTAAAATCTCAAGAAGCTGGAGTTGATGCTGTCGTGGCAGAAGGTTTTGAAGCAGGTGGACATAATGGCAGAGAAGAAACAACGACTTTATGTCTTATTCCAAATGTAAAACGACAAATCGATATTCCTTTAATTGCAGCAGGAGGAATTGGTACAGGTTCTCAAATTTTGGCAGCTTTTGCTCTTGGTGCTGATGGTGTACAAATTGGATCTCGTTTTGCAGCTACGCAAGAATCGTCTGCTAATCAAGCTTTCAAGGAAGTGATTGTAAGTGCAAAAGAAGGCGATACACAATTAACATTGAAAGAATTGGCACCAGTACGTTTGATTAAGAATGAATTTTATAATCAAGTGAAAGAAAAATATCAACAAGGAACAACTGCGGAAGAGTTGAAAGCGCTTTTAGGTAGAGGTCGTTCTAAATAAGGAATGTTTGAAGGTGATTTGGTAAATGGTGAATTAGAAATAGGACAAGTTTCTGCATTAATTGATTCAATTCCAACTGTACAAGAAGTTTTTGATGATTTAATCTTAGGTTTCAATCAAGCGAAAGAAAATATTTTACGATTTTAATTCCAACTATTTTATATTTTTACAAAGGGTGCCTTTACACTGCCCCCAAAAGTGTCTAACTTTTTGGGGCTGTGTATATTGGTTGAGCTTTTTAAATTAAAAAACAATTAGAAAATACTTTAAATTCATTTTGTCTTGGTCAATTTCATTAATTTTGAAAAAAAGGATAGTGTATGCAAATTTTAGTAATCGAAGATGATAAGCGAATTAGCGATTTTTTAATCAAAGGACTAGAAGAAAATGGACATTTGGTTACGCTTTGTAAAGATGCAGAAACTGTTTTAGATGAATTTATTACGATTCAGTTTGATTTGATTATTTGTGACATTATGTTACCAAAAATGGATGGAATTCAGCTTGTACAAACACTTCGTTACAAGAAAATATTCACTCCAATATTGATGTTAAGCGCTTTGAATACAGTTCAAGATAAAGTATCTGCTTTAGATTATGGTGCAGATGATTACATTACAAAACCATTTCATTTCGACGAATTATTATCGCGAATCAAAGCTTTGACGCGCCGGAATCAGTTTCGTTCGCAAGAAGCTCCTGAAAATAAATTGATTTTTGATGATTTAGAAATTGATTTGGATCAATACAAAGTTTTTGTAAATAAAGAAGAAACAGAACTTTCTCCCCGAGAATTTAAGTTGTTGAATTATTTAATCGAAAATATAGATAAAACCGTTACTCGTATCCAAATTTTAAATGCGGTTTGGGGAATAACATTCGATAATCACACCAATGTTGTGGATGTTTACATTTCGTATTTGCGTAATAAAATAGAGAAAAATGATACGAAATATATTCACACGGTAAAAGGCGTTGGTTATATGTTTAAAGCCTAACTTATGAAATTAAAACACCGATTAGCACTTTATTCAGTCGTTATTTTCAGTATCATTATTCTGATTGTTTCTACAATTATTTACTTTTCTTTTTATACCGAAATGGAGAAAAAAGAGATCAAATCATTGCAGAATAAGACACTTTTGGCTTCTATTTATTATTTAGAAAAGGACGAATTACCTGTTTTAGAACATAATAATATCAAAAGTCAATTAGAGAAGACGATTTCCCGAAAAAATATTTTAATTGTTGATCATAACAACAAAAAATACAATGGAAATATGTCTTCTAATAAAGATATTTCAACCAATTTTATAGAAAATATTCGTGCCAATAAATCCGATTTTTTTACAAGTAAAGATTTCTTTTATAACGGAATTTTTTATCATGATAACGAAGGTGATTTTGTTGTAATCACGCGTGAATCTAAACAAGAATTTAACGAACAAATGCAATCGTTACTTCAAATTTTGATTTCGGTTTCATTGGTTGGGTTGATTTTTATTTATCTATTTTCTAATTTTTTAGGAATAATTGCTTATGAGCCGATCACAAAAATTATTGAACAAATAAAAGAGCGTGATGCGAAGAATTTCACTGAACCTTTAAAGCTCAATAGGTCGTATGCAGAAATTGAGGATTTAATCAAAACCTACAATCACTTTATTGATCGAATGGCGCAAACTTTTAATGTACAAAAGAATTTTATTGATTATGTTTCGCACGAGTTACGAACGCCAATTACTGCATTATTAGTGACTTTAGAGGTGACAAATCATAAAAAAAGAACGCTCGAAGAATACGAAAACGTAATTGTACAGCTGAAACAATATACGAATGATTTGCAAGAAACGTTAGACCAAATGATGTTACTTTCGGGAGCAAAAACGAGTTTTGAATTTAGTCAAATTCGGATTGATGAAGTAGTTTGGCAAGTGATTGAAAATGCTGTTTTGTATCATCAAGCACGTATAAATGTGGATTTACAAGTCGAAAATAATCAATTGTTAACCATTCAAGGAAATGAAAAATTATTAGAAGTTGCGTTGAATAATTTAGTAAGTAACGCGATAAAATATTCGAACAATCAACCGATTTTAGTACAGTTTTTGGAAATTAATCATCGTTTACAAATTCATATTTCCGATTTAGGAATTGGTATTTTAGAAACCGATATCAAACAAATTAAACAAAACTTTTTTCGAGGAAAAAATACGCAAGATTTTCAAGGAAAAGGCATTGGACTTTCGATGGCGAATATTATTTTTACACTTCATCAAATTGATATCGAAATTGTTCCGAATAAACCTAAAGGAACGATTGTTAAACTCATTTTCTAATCTACTTTTAATCTAACTTAAAACTCACCTTAATCTTACACTTTTACTTTTGAATTTTCAAAAAGAGTAGAAGTGAAGAAGATCTATTATACAGCAATTCCAATTGTTCTTGCGATACAAACACAGGCGCAAAACATAACGTTGGACAATTTAGAAGCAGCGTTTTTACAAAAAAATTATGCGCTTATTGCGAATAAATTCAATGTAGACAGAATTGATGCTGAAATTATTCAGGAGAAATTATGGCAAAATCCAACGTTGAGTATTTCTGAGGTTAATCTTTGGAAAACTTATAATGTAGAAGAACAGCCTTATTTATTCGGTAAATACGGGAAAAATCAACAAATTTCTGTCGAATTAGAGCAATTAATTGAAACCGCTGGTAAACGAAAAAAGCGTGTTGCGATTAAAGAATTAGAGAAGAGTTCTGCACTTTTTGAGTATGAGGAATTATTGCGTGAGCTGAAAAAAGAATTAAGACAAACATATTTTTCGTTAGCGCGTATTCAATCTGAAAAGAAAGAATTGCAAAATAGCGTTGATTTGTTTGAACAAATGATGACGCAATATCAGCGACAAGCAGATTTAAAAAATGTTCCGAAAGCAGATTTTTACAGACTTCAAACCGAATTAATAGGTTTACAAAAAGATCAAATTGAGCTAGAAAATCAAGAAATTGAATACATCAATAAACTTCGATTGTTAACGCAAAACTCAGATTTAAATGTAAATGAAATCGATTTTTCAAGATTCAATTCTCACTCCAAATCAATTCCATTTAATGCTAAACAATTAGCGAAAGAGCAAAATATAGCGTTAAAAAAACAAGAGAATGAAATCAATTTAGCTGAAAAACAATTGATTTTAGAAAAAGCACAACGTACACCAGATTTGGCTTTTCAAGTAAATTATGATCGAGGTGGAAATATTATGCGCGATTTTATTGGTGTTGGTGTAAGTATTGATTTACCGATTTTCAATACGAATAAAGGAAACATCAAAGCTTCTGAAATTTTACTGAATCAACAACAAATTACGAAAAATGCGCTACATTCTGAGTTAGATATTTCGATCGATCGACTTCAAAATCAAATTAGTCAATTGGATAAAGCACTTATTCAGTGGAAAAAATTGAATAATCAAGAGCAATTAACCATGATTGACAATTATAAAAAACATCTCCAAAATAAACAAATCACTTTACTAGAATTTATTGATTTTACGCAGGCTTATCGAGAATCTCAACAAGCTTATTTTGATTTGTTAGAGAATTATCAAAACACATTCGAAGAATTAAATTATATCGTTGGACAAGATTTATAAGATGATGAAAAAAACTTTATATTTTTTAGCTGCTTTTACCTTGTTTTTAAGTAGTTGTAACAAACAAGAACCCCAGAAAGAAGCGGTAAAAGAAGACAAATTTTGTTTGAACGAACAACTGAAAAAATCAACTGAAATTGTAGCTGTTTTAGAGCAGCCGATTCACGAACAATTAACCTTGTCAGGAAAAATTGAATACAACGAAAATGATTTGGTTGGTTTTAAAAGTTTGCTGCAAGGAGTGGTAGATAAAGTGAATTTTGAATTAGGCGATTATGTTCGTCAAGGTCAAGTTTTGGCAGTTGTAAAATCGAACGAAATACTGGATTTGGTGCAGCAAAAGCGTTATCATCAAAATCAAATGGATTTGATTCGAAAACAAATCAAGTCGAAAAAAGAATTATTGAATGATGGAATGGCTTCTCAGCCCGAAGTTACAGAGGCAGAACACGAATTACAATCAGCGCAAATTGAAATTGATAAAATCAATGCTACCTTGAAGATGTATCGTGCAGTTGGCAATGGTCAATTCCAGATTTTATCACCTAAAAATGGTTATATCGTTCAGAAAAACATGAGCGTTGGTCAATCTATTACTTCAGATTCAGATGAAAATCTTTTTTCTATTTCAAATTTAAAACAGGTTTGGGTAATGGTAAATATTTACGCCAATAATCTGCAATATGTAAAAAAAGGTGATGCTGTAAAAGTGAAATCTATGGCGTATCCTGATCGAATTTATGTTGGAAAAATTGATAAAATATACAATGTGTTTGATGAAAATGAACACGTTTTGAAAGCGCGTGTTGTGTTAGAAAATCAAGATTTGAACTTGATGCCAGGTTTGAGTGCAGATATTATTATCGATAAACAAAATATTATTGGAAATGCATTTGCGATACCAAACAAAGCCAAAGTTTTTGAAAACAACAAGGAATATGTGGTGGTATATAAAAATGATTGTACAATGGAAAACCGAAAAATTACGACGATTGGTCAGAATGAAGAATTCACATTTGTTAGCGAAAAGTTTGCTCCAAATGAGAAAGTTATTTCTCGAAACGCTCTAATGATATTTGAGGAATTAAATAAATAATAAATGAAAAAGTTAGTACAATCAGTCGTAACTTTTTCGTTACGAAATACAACCTTTGTTTTATTTGCTGTATTTGCATTACTCTTTGTAGGTATATTTTCTTTAAAACACACACCAATAGAGGCATTTCCAGATGTAACAAATACTAGAGCTCGTATTATAACACAATGGCCAGGAAGAAGTGCTGAGGAAATGGAAAAATTGGTGACTCTACCAGTTTCAAAAGTAATGAATAGTATTCCGCATAAATCAAATATTCGTTCTATTTCTCTTTTCGGATTATCTGTTGTTACTGTTCAGTTTGAAGATGGTGTAGATGATTTTTATGCACAACAATACGTATCGAATAAATTAAGTGGAGTTGATTTACCAGAAGGAGCTGATGCGGATATTGAACCACCTTCTGGTGCTACGGGAGAGATTTTTCGTTATGTGATCAAAAGTGATTTACCGATTAAGGAAGTTACAGCGATACAAGATTGGGTAATTGAGCGTGAATTACTTTCTGTATCTGGAGTTGCAGATGTTGTAAGTTTTGGTGGAGAAGAAAAAACATATGAAATTAAAATCAATCCGACAGAATTAAAAAATTATAATTTATCGCCTTTAGATGTTTACGAAGCAGTTTCTAAATCAAATATAAATGTAGGTGGAGATGTTATTCAGCAAGGAGATCAAGCTTATGTAGTTCGTGGTGTTGGTTTGTTAGATAAGATGGAGGATATAGGAAATATTACTGTTGCTCTAAATGGTTCTACACCAATTCTTATCAAAAATGTAGCAGATGTTGTTGTTTCAAATAAACCTAGATTAGGACAAGTTGGTT
>NZ_CALGVK010000180.1:0-17483 GCF_937930195.1 uncultured Empedobacter sp. | reverse complement strand
ATTTTTTTTTTTTAACAACAATTACGCTTTAAAGATTGACCTTTATGATTTTTTTGTATGTTTTTTTTATTCCATTATTTTTTTTTTTTCCAAAAAAGGTAGTTATAACGTATGATTTTAGATTTTGAATAGTTAAATTATATTTATTCTTTTAACGGTTTTTCTTTTACAAAAACATGTCCAACTTTCGTGAAATCGTAAGAGATTTCGTACAAATACTCAAGTAAATCTTCAATCAACTCAGAGTCATTTTGTAAAGCCTCCGTTTCGATTTCAGTATATGCAATTGTTTTTTCTTTAAACTCGATTGTTTTGGGTAAATTTTCGGTTTCATATTCACCATAAAGTCGAATATTTTGAAGTAATAATTGCAATATTTTTTTCATTAATCGTATGTGTTCGGAAGTTAAAATAACCGAGTTGTTTTTCTTTAGAATTTTCACTAATCCAAGTGAATAGGATACAAATGATTGATTGAAAATGGTAAATTTATTCAAATCATCTGCATTTTCTTGTTTATCTTTTGGCTCTGAAATGACACGTTGAAAAACTGAATTGATATTTGCCATTGCAATAAACACGTCTTTACGCGCTAATTTATAATCTGTTGTGGTAACGTCATTATCAGCTAATTTTTTAAAAATAAGAAAAACAAATTCGTAATTAGCAATTAACGCTTTTTGAATATATTCATTCATGTTATTTTTTTCCCAAGAAGGTAAAATAATGTAGCATGAAATAAAGGCCATTAAACCACCAACTAATGTATCTATTGTTCGTTCTTGTATGATATAAAGTGAATCTTTTTGCGAATAAAAACTAAACGAAATCAAGATGTAAGCTGTTAAATAAAAGGTGCCAACAGCATATTTGTGACGTATGAATGTATACGCCATTAACATAAAGAATAACATCAATACAAATCGTACAGATAGTTGTGGAAAAATAAGTAGGATTAAAATTCCGATTAATCCACCAAAAATAGTTCCTTTTAAACGCTGTAAGTTTCTCTTTTTTGTCACGCTAAAACCAGGTTTTAAGATAACAAGAACAGTCATTAATAGCCAATAACTGTGATAGGTCATGGGAATAATAAATGTTATACAATATGCTAAAAGCATGACAATAGAGGAACGAATAGCATGTCTGAAAATAGAAGATTTTAGGTTGAGATGATCTTTTATTTTTCCGAACGAATAATCGACTGTTGGTTGAAAATGCTCTGCATGATCCAACGGATTTTTCTTTTTTTCGGTAAAAGAATCATCGTAAAAGAATTTATGAATAAATTCTATTTTATAAACAACTTGTTTTAGATTGATATAAATTTTGGATAAAACGATAGGTTTTTTGCCTTCAGCATACAATTCTTTTATTGCGTCATCAATCTTTTTTAATTCAGCATCAAAATCAAAAGAAGGTTTTTTAGGACGTTTGTTCGAATTGATATGATAAGCAATCATTTTTAGTTCGTGCGCTAATTTATTCATCATATTATAAATTTTGCGCATCGCCTTTGTATCGCCATATACTTCCCTAATTTTGACATAATCGTATTGAGTTGCAGTAATATTTTCGAAAATATCCATTAAATCTGAGAACATAAAAACAATCGATCGTCCGATTGGTGTTTGGTCTTTTACCAATTTTTTATTGGTAAAAACTAAGTCTCTGACCAAATTTTGCTTTTCATTAATGACAACATGTTCGTCAATAAGTTTTTGGACAATGTCATCATAATTAGAATCTTTATCAAACATAGAAGCTTTAATTCGGATGTATTCCGAAATATGAATCATGGCATCAGCAAGATTTTGTTGCGCCATTCTGTAGGGACGAAATGTACTAATCGCTAAACTAAAAATAGTGTACCATGCCGCACCAGCAGTAACGTATAAGGCAGTATGTAATGGAGTTAATTCTTGTCTCAAGTCGTTCATATTCATCACCATCGACATCATGATGACCATTCCGAGTGCACTTAGACGTTGTCCCCAAACGGTTAACATATTAGAAAAGAATACGATAATCGTTAAACAAATTCCTAATAAAATTGGAAAATTATTAATCGTTTTTGTTAAATATGAAACAATAAAAATTAATAAAACGGAAAGCCACATCAAGTTTCGACGTTCTTTGAATGGACCAGGAGTGTCTGTCATGTGTGCTAAAACTGCGCCAAGACTTATTGTAACACCAGCATACAAATCGCCAAAAAAACTTGCGACTATAGGAGGTATGATAATCGCCAAAGAGGTTTTTAAACCATCAGAAAGCGCTTCTCCATATATAAAGTTTTCGATTTTATTCTTAAGTTTCAAATGCAAAATTATAGGGTTGTAAAATTGTTGTATAAAATTAGCACAACTTTTCTCGAAACCCAACTAAACACGCGAAGTTTTTAGAATATGAAAACCATCTATACTTTGTGTAAAAATTAATGTTGTTTCACCACCATCTGTTATTTTAAATTTCTTTTTGACAATATCTATTGCTTGGTTATAGTTTTTTACCAAAAGATTAGCTTTAGATTTTATAATTTCTTTTTTAGGATGATTGATGTGTTTTTCCACTGAATATATTTTTCCAGGAAATTCGTTCAAAAGTTCATTAGACGTATATAAATGGGTGTTTTGATGTAATTTATGCAAATTAAATTTTTCGCTCAATAATTTGAAAGCGCCCGTTTTTAGAATAGCAACATTTGGTTCGTAAATATACTGTTGTACTGTTCCAAAATTTGCATTAGAATTGTATTCGTCTTCAAAGTTGAATGAAAATTCAGGTTGATTACTTTCTAAATTAATTGCTTTAATCAAAGGATTTTTAGTAGAGCAATTTTTATCAATAATCAGTAGAAAATCTTTCACTTCATTTTTTAAAGCAACGATATGTATTTCTGAAATGGAATCAATTTGCTGTAAGGTAGAAGTGATGTCCAATAATGGAGAAAGCTTGATGATGATTTTATTAGATTTCTCGAAAAAAGTTGGCATCCATTCTAAAATATTTGGCTCTAAATCTTCTAAAATAAATTTTCTTCCACTCGAATTTCTTCGGGCTGGATCAAGATAAATAACATCAAACTTAGATTCAGGATTGGTTTCAAAAAATGATTGAAAAGTACCAGTGTAAGTTTCTAAATTTGGAGCTAAAATTTGTGCATTATGTTGTACAATTTCACTTAATTCTGGATTTTGTTCGATATGATATACTTTTTCGAAATTTTTAGCAAAAGCCATGGTGTCAATTCCAAAACCCGCGGTCAAATCGATTAATGTTTTTCCTTTAACCAAACTCGATTTATAATTTGCAGCAGCTTCAGAGCTTGCTTGTTCTAAATTGATAGATGGCGGAAAATAAATGTTTTTTGTCGAATAAAGTGTTGGGAATTTATATTTTGCTACTTGAATTCCTTTTAATTGTTGTGCAATTTCTGCCGAAGAAATACCATCAAATAACGATTTTTTTAAACCAATAGATTTGAAATCTTCTTGCTCGATTATTTTTAAATAATCTTGAAATTCTTGTGTTAAAATATTTTGATTCAAAACGATTTTTTTAGAAATAAGCTAATGTTTTATCAAAAACAAGACTTCAGTAACACAAGGATACTGAAGTCTTATTATTATTTTGTTCGGAATGAAATTGCTTGTCAATTTCATTTGCGAAATTTATTTATTTTCTTCTTTTTCTGCTAAACGAGTTGGTACAATAGGAATAAAAAGAGCTGGTTTAACTATTTTTTCTTTTGGAATTTTTTCAATGACATCAGAAGGGTTTCTAAACTTATTTACACCAATCAATTTGATAATCTGTTCATCAAAATCTTTTTGTTCTTTTTTCGCACTTGTATAAATAAAATCTTGAATGGTTTCGCTTTGTAAGGCTTTAATAAATCCACCTGCAGTTTGAATTGTTTTGAATAATTCTAATGCATTTTCTGCCATTTGGTTTGTTAAGGTTTCAATATAAAAAGAACCTGCAGCAGGATCAGCAAATTGATTTAAATAGGATTCTTTTTGCAATAACAATTGTTGTTTTGCTGCTAATTCTAACCCAAAATCAGATTCGTTATTTAATTCATCATAAGCACCTACAAAAACAGCATCACTCGAACCAAAAATAGCAGAAGAAGCTTCTACAGTAGAACGAATAACATTGTTGTAAATATCTAATTTAGATTTATTACGATCAGAAGTTGAGGTGAAAACAAAGGCTTCACTTTCTTTATTGTATTGTTCTAAAATCATTTTCCACAAAAAACGGAACGCTCTTAATTTTGCCACTTCGAAGAAATAATTACTTCCTACAGCAAATTTAAAATAGATTTTATCAGCAACATCAGCACCAAAGTTCTCTAAATATTCGACAGCATGTGCAAGTGTAATCGCAATTTGTTGTACATGATTTGCTCCTGCATTTTGATAAATATCTCCTTGAATTGAAATTACTTTTTCGAAATTTTCTAAAGCTAAAGCTTCTTTTATCAATTCTTTTGTTGCATTCTCAGAATCATTTTGCCACAAGCCATTTTGAGCCAAATAACCATAAGGATCTATATCCAAATATTTTAAATTCGGAAGTTTTTCAAGAGATTTTAAAGCTGATGAGCCATCATACTGAATAAATAAATCCAAGTAATTAGGAAGATCTAACGTAGAATTTGCTTCTTTTTGATTGATCAAATAACCATATAAAAAGCTATAATCTTGATTTTTATTTCCCGTATATTTTGAAATTATTTTCCAATCTTTAGAAGATTTTGGTAATGGTTGAATAGTTGAATAATCAACATCATCTTTTGTATACAATGGTTTAACGTTAATTTGGTCATTTGTTCCCCAAACCAACGTTTCATTATATTCTAATCCTTTCAGTTCTACTTGAACTTTATTTTTCCATTCTTTTTCAGAAATCGTATCGAAATCTTGAAATAATTTATTCATTTTCTTTATTTTGTGGCTTCTCAATTTTCTCTTGCTGAATGATAAAAATATCTTCATCATCTTTTTTCAAGAAATGTTTTTCTCTTGCGATGCGTTCTATTTCAGCAGGATTACTATTTAATTGATTTAATTTCTCTGTTTCTTTATCCAAATGTTCTTGGTAATATTGTTCATCAACCTCTAATAATTTGATTTGTTTATCTAACTCGCGATGTACGAAAAAAGAGTTTTGATCGAAAAAAATCATCCAAATAGCAAACGATACCGTTAATATAAAGTAACGATTCCAAACAAATTTGAAGACAAAAGTATCTTTAATTTTTCTTTTCGGCACTTCTGGTATTAGCTCTTCGTCAAAGATTTCTTCCGATTTTTCTTTCATTATACAGCAGTTTTTGAGTTAAGTTTTTCTTTAATTACAGTTGATAAAACTTTTACTGCGACAGAATTTTTCTTTTTCATATTTGGAATAATAATGTCTGCATAGTTTTTAGAAGGTTCGATAAATTGTTGATGCATTGGTTTCAGTGTTTTTTGATAACGCGTTAAAACTTCATCCAAATCTCGACCGCGTTCTTGTATGTCACGGCGTACACGGCGAATTAATCTTTCGTCAGAATCTGCGTGAACAAAGATTTTTACATCAAACAAATCGCGTAATTCTGGATCTGTAAGTACCAAAATTCCTTCTACGATAATAACAGACTGAGGATGTGTCAATATTGTTTCCTCTTTGCGACTATGCGTAATGAACGAATAAACAGGTTGCTCGATTGAAACTCCATTTTTAAGTAAAGCAACATGTTCTTTTAACAATTCAAAATCAATAGATCTTGGATGATCAAAATTTATTTTAGAACGTTCATCAAATGATAATTCAGGATGATCTTTATAATAATTATCTTGAGAAATAACGATGACACTTTCAGCGTTAAGATCTCTCAAAATATTGTTTACAACGGTCGTTTTTCCCGATCCTGTACCTCCTGCAATTCCTATTACCAGCATTTTTGTTTTATTATTATTTTTTATTTCGTTTGATATTTCCATTGCAAGAGTTCTCATAAAATTTCCTTAAAGATAAAATTTTCTTATTAGAAATTAAAATAAAAAGAAATGGATTCTTGCAAAATATTAAAGGGTGTCGTGAAAAAGTTTTGGTTGATTGATTTTGTGAAAAGAAATAATGATCAATCCACTTCAATATAGGTTGAGTTATTAATCGATTATTTAGATGTACTTCAAACATTTAGACTTAATTACAAAATAAAAGTACTTTGTAGCACTTGGTTTTTCTTAATCGAATGCAAAGGAAAGAAAAAAAATAAAAACTTTATCTTTTTTATTGTTATATTTATTAAATCAGAACTATAAAAAATACTATACTATGAATGATTTATTATCAATGACTACTGTTTTCTCTTTATTTCTCGGAATTGGATTGGCTGCTGCAGCTGGTTTTAGGATTTTTTTACCATTATTTGTTTTAAGTTTAGTGGTGAAATTTGGCGGAAGTTTTATTAATCTTGATGATAGTTGGATGTGGATAGGAAGTACACCAGCGTTGATTACGCTTGGTGTAGCGATGTTGGTTGAAATTGGGGCTTATTATATTCCAATTATTGATAATCTTTTAGATACCGTAGCGGTACCTTTGGCAGGGATTGCAGGAACGATTGCGGTTGGCATAACGTTACCAGAAATGAATGAGGTAGCAACTTGGGCTTTAGCAATTATAGCTGGTGGTGGAACTGCGGCAGCGATTAGCGGAACTACTGCTGCTGCACGAGCAGTTTCAACTACTACAACTGCTGGTGCTGGTAATTTTTTGGTTAATACAGGTGAAACTTTTAGTTCTATTGTATTAAGTATTACAGCAATTGTATTAGCGCCATTAGCGTTTATTTTTGTATTGTTTATATTATATGTTTGTTATAGAGCATATAAAAGTGTTCAAAAAAAAGGAGATCAATTATTAGCAGAAGAATTGTAAAATAAATATTAAGGAATAAAAAAAGGTCTATTCAAAATTTTGAGTAAACCTTTTTAGTTTATTTTAATCAATAGGTTAAACTATTTTATATTTTTCTTTGTAACCTTCAAACGCTTGCATTAGGTTTTCTTCAATTACTTTAGGCATTCTTCTTGTCGCTTCAAACTCGTTTGAAGAAAGTGATTTGAATTTTGAAAGGGTCGGAATTATTTCAATCGAATTTATTAACATTTCAATTTCGATTTCATATTGACGATAAGCAACCGAATGAAAAGTATCATTTTCATAAACCGGAATATGCTGTTGTTCAATCAAAAAACCTGCATCTGCTTCTGTATCGACAAAGTGGGTAGTTACACCAATTTCTACACCTTTTGTAATTGCCCATTTTAGTGAATCTAAACCTCTTGTCAAAGGTAAAAAACCTGGATGTGTATTGATGATTTTATGATTTTCGACCAATTCATCTGGTAATAAACC
Source organism: uncultured Empedobacter sp. (assembly GCF_937930195.1). Lineage (NCBI taxonomy): Bacteria > Pseudomonadati > Bacteroidota > Flavobacteriia > Flavobacteriales > Weeksellaceae > Empedobacter > uncultured Empedobacter sp. Next base: position 10,061 of record NZ_CALGVK010000180.1, on the reverse strand, counting down.
TGCACCAGCTATGATGACAAAGTTAGCTTCAAAATCATTTAATTGGCGATTTAAGGTATCAGCAGTTGTTAAATCAAATTCGTATCCGAAATTTTTGCAAAATTCAATTGGATCTACCTGTATAGCCTTACTTGGACGATGTTGGTAAATGGGTTTGAAGGGATTTTCGCGTTGTACAAATGGTAGTGCAAATACTTTTATATTTTGATAACCTTTTGCTTTCAGGCCAGTTAAAACATCTTGCGTTTTACGATGAGGCGTGTTATAAGAAATTATCGCAATTTTTGGTTGAGAAATCATTTATTTAATTAAATATTTTTTGTGATAATCCACAACGTTGTCAATCGGTTTTCTAATGATATGTCCTACAGTTAAGTGAAATTCAGCAGCAACAGAACGTATAACATCTTCGTATATGTGAGCGATAGAACCAATAAAATTTAATTCGGAATGACGTGCTTCTTCATAAGGCATAATTTGATATTCAATAAAAGAAGACATTGCATCATAAATAATTTTCTGAATAAATGGGTCATTTTTATGCTCAACCACAAATTTATTGAAGGAAGCTAAATAGGTATTTGCAAATTTGTTTTGATATACATTTTTATTTAGTTCTTCTACAGATAATTTGTAATAATCATCAAACGCTTTAGCCAAATGTGGTGGCATTTTTTTTGTATAGAAAGCGCGTAATACTCGTTTACCTAAGTCATTTCCAGAACCTTCGTCTCCTAAGATGTAAGCCAAAGATTTTGTTTCTTCACGTAAAGTTGTTCCATCAAAATAACATGAATTAGATCCTGTTCCTAAGATACAAACCATTGCAGGTTTTCCCATGTACGTAGCATAACAAGCAGCTAATAAATCATGGTCAACAACCAGTTCTGCATTAGGGAAGAAATTATTTAATCCGTTTTTTATGACTTCGTACATCGCTTCACTCGAAGTTCCAGCTCCGTAAAAAAAGACTTTCGTAAACTCATTTGCAACAGGTGCAAAATCTTCATTTTTTTGTAATTCAGCAGTAATATCTTCAGCTGTTACAAAATATGGGTTAAATCCGATTGTATTTGTTCTAAACACTTCATTCAGGTTACTATCTAAAATCACCCAATCTGTTTTAGTAGAACCGCTATCCGCTATTGCAATCATTTTTTAGTTTTGATATAATTGAGGATTGCTAAAGTAACATTCTTTTAACAATAGACATAAAAAAACGCTCGAAATTTCGAGCGTTTCTAAAATTATTTTAATGTTCGTGATCGTGATCTTCACCTACAACGATTTCGAGAAAGGATTGTGTTTGATTTCCGGCGCGATCAATTAAGAATAATCCTAAGTGATAATGCCCTTCTGTAATTCCTTCTGCAGGAATATTTACTTGATGACTTAATGTGTGCTCGGTTTTTCCTGCCGGAATAGCCTCTTCCGCATCATACGTCCAATTAACATTTGCTGTTCTATGTTCATGTTCGTCTTCCGCAGAATGAATTTCGATTTTTACAGCTCCTAATTCTATATTATCTTTCAAAATTGCATCAATCGTAATGGTTTCCCCTAAATGAAATTCATCATGATCTTTTGGAGCAATCAAATTAATTTCTGGTTTTGTTGTATCTAATGAAGAGTCATCTGATGAACAAGACGTAACGAATAATGCGACGATTGAAACGAATATGTATTTTAAAATTGTGTTTTTCATTGTTTTATTTTTTTGATTTGAATAGTTATTTTAAGATTTTAGTTGATTTATTTATAAACAAAATCTTGAGGTGGTCCTCGTGTAAAATGATATTCAATTGTAGAAAATTCAATTTTTTCTATTTGTTCAAAACTTTCTTTTTTGTAAAATTCTTCGTTAAGTTTTACTTCAACTTTAGGATCATCATGAGTATCAATAAAAATTGTATAAAATATAAAATGATTACACTGATGATGAATAATTTCTTTCTTTTGATTCGAAATTTCTGGCGAATGATCGATTAAAGAAAAATGTAATTGATTAAAAATCGGTATCGAAAAAAGAATAATACTAAAGAAAAGTCCAAAAAATGGCTGTCTCTTTTTCATGTATAAACTATTTTCCGAACGGAATTCCTACCATAATTTGTATATTTCTTGCTTGTTCTGGTAACTGTAAAGCGCGATAAAAACTAGTGTGATTGTAATAATTTTTATTGAATAAATTAGAAACTTGAACACTTAAATTTGCATGAAAATTATTGAATTTAAGTTTCGTTTTTCCTCCAATGCCAACTAAAAAATAACTTGGAGTAAGATCTTCGTTTTGTGCAATTTTATCTTGCTCAAAGGTATATTTTCCATTTACAAAAAAGCTCAACTCATCTAAAAATCCGATATTTTGATTGACTTTATAATTAACTTGTCCAAACACATTATTCGCAGGCGTAAAAGGAAGATAATTTCCTAACTTGTTATTTTCAGTAATTTGTCGGTTATACAAATATTCGTAGACAACATTTGCATCAAAGTTTTCATTGATTTTTTTACGAACTTCAAATTCAAAACCAGTTAATAACGCTTTGCTTTGCGTATATTGATAAATTTGTCCGCCATGAGGAAGTATAGAAAATTGTCCCGAAGGTTTCAAGAAAATGTAATTACTGAAATAATATAAATAAGGACTTACCGATATATCCCAGTCATTTTTATGAAAAACGGATTTAAAGTCGAATGCAATTCCTTTTTCAACATCCAAATTGTCATCACCGCGCTCGTGTCTAAAACTTCCGTGATGAATTCCATTAGAACCTAATTCGATAGCTGTTGGTAAACGGAAATTTGTTCCAATATTTAAATTGAAATCCCATTGTTGATTAGGTTGAAAAGTTGCACCAATCATTCCATTCAAATTGCTAAAATTACGATCGATGGACTTACTACGATTGGCATAATAATCTGCTATGCCTGTTGAGTTTCCTTTTTCGATTAAATAATTGTATAAAAATTCATCAAAATAGCCTTCAGATTTAAAAGTAGAATAATCATAACGTAAACCAGCAGTTACTTTCCATGTATTTCCTTTTTTGAATTCTTCAATCAGAAATCCACTAAAAATGTTTCGATCATATTTTGGTAATAAATAATTGTATCCACTAATATTATTTACCTGAATTTGCGCTTGAGCACCAATTATCGTCTTGAAATTTTTACTGTGATTATGTTCAAATTTTAATTGAGAATCGTAAGTAGAAAGATTAAAATCTAATTCTAAATTCGGATTTAATAAAGGAGCTGGTTGATTTGCGTAATGTGTATGAAAAGCACTTACTTCTTGTCGACGATTATTTTGGTAGCTACCCAGAAATTTCAGAACATCTTTCGAGTTTAAGCGGAATTCATTTTCAGAAATTACTTTGAAATGATTTACTTTTTGATAAGGAAATTCGATATTTCGGTTATTTCCATCATCTTTTAAGCGATCAATAGATGGAATTCCGTGCGAACCAGGGAAAAACCCAATCTTTTGGTTAACATTAGAAACAGTTAAAATCGAACGAAATTTTTCGCCAATATAACCAGTTTGTATTTCTGCATTAAAATCTTGTCCAGCCGTATTTTTTACTCGTTTGTTGTAAATTGGTAAATACCGATTGAGGTAATAAATGCGATCTGTTGTTGTTTTGTAATCGGCATAATCTGAATAAGAACCTTTTATTTTGTAGAAAAAATGATTTCCACGAGATTTTAAATTAAATCCAATTCCAATATTATCATTAATCGATTGATACAATGCTTTTGTTTCTCCAGAAAGCGAATGTTTTGCGGGTAAATTATTGTTATTTATTTTGATAACTCCTGCAATAGCTTCATTTCCGTACCCCAATGCAGCAGGTCCTTTTATGACTTCAATATCTTCAATATTTAGCGCATCAATCTCTAAACCATGATCGGCTCCCCATTGTTGACCTTCTTGTTTAACTCCATTTTCAGCAACAATTAATCGGTTGAAACCAAGTCCTCGTATGATTGGTTTTGACGCTGAAGACCCAATTCCAGAAGCGTTAATTCCAGCCATATTTTCTAATGATTTGGCTAAAGATCCTGCATAGTTTTCTTGAATATAGGATTGATCGACACGTTGAATATTTGCAGTCGAAAAATCGTGATGATGTCCCAAAACAGTTACTTCATCTAAATTGTATGCTTTGTGAAATGTAAGGGTAAAGACAATTTTTTGATTTTTATCAAATGTGATGTTTTGCGAAAAAGGTTCGTAACCTTGTTCATCAATTTGCACTTGGTATTGCCCTTGATTTAAATTTTCTATTTTGAATTTTCCTTCAGCATTTGCATGATATTCATCGTTGTTAATATATAAGGTTGCGAAAGGAATTGGTTGTTGGTTTTTATCAATAATTTGACCTTCGAAAATATTTTGCGCAAACACAGATCCGCACAAAAATGTAGCTACAATACTACATTGTATGTTGATTGACATAAATACAATAATTTAATAACGTTAAAAAAATAAGGATGGTTTTTTACTGAAATTAAATTATATAGGGTGGTGCTCGAAGGCTTTTTTGAGTAAGTAATACTGTTTGTTTTACACGAGTTGTGTAAAGTGTTTTATCTTTTTGAATGAATGATATCGACCATTGAAATAATTCGATTTCTGAATCATTTTCGATAAAATGCTGATTGAAATGACAGACTGTACAGCTGTGATCGTGTACGTTAGAGAATTGCTCTTTTAATTCTTTGTGCTCTTCATTAAAAGCGTGTTCCAATATATGCGCAGATTGATACACTGTCATAAACAGTGAAATCATTAGCATGGTATATTGGATGAATTTTTTCATTTCTCTTGCAAAAATACTATTTTATTTCATTTCTCTCAATTCTTTTAAGTTTTGTTGAAGTTTTCTTAAAAATAGAAAATAAATAATTCCATAATAAATAGTCCCTATAATTACGATAAATGTAACAGCTGTTATGATAGCAATCCATCCGTAAAGAGAGGCGTTATCTGTAAGAGGTTGAATGTCATTTACATGTTTTGCTAAATAAATAGATTGACCTAATTCGTAATAAAACGGTGCAGAGGAAACAATCAAACTCAAAACGGTAAAAAGAATAAATAAATTGACTAATCGACGGAAAGAGATGATGTTTTTCATTAAATCAACAACAGATTGATTTAGATTTATTTTCTTGTAGTAACGATAAGCCATGACCAAAAATCCGAATGTAATGACTATACTAAAAACTGATGCAATTTCATAATTGGTAATCGTTTTCTCTTCAACTAATGATTTGACATCATTATTAAAAAAATTTTTCCCCGAAATTAAGACATAAGCATTGTAAACAAGAAAAAGGATGAATTCACAAAACGTGAAAATAAACAACCATTTTATTGTTGTTGATGATTTCTTTTTTAACATTTGAAAAATTTGATTTTGATCAAATTTTTCTTCTTCCTTGATGGAACCCCAAATTGATTTTAAGTCATCTAACTCCATTATTGTTCCATTTTAGACATTATTTCTTTTAATTTAATCTTCACACGATTCATTTTTACACGCGCATTCACTTCTGAAATTCCTAAAGTTTCGGCAATATCTTTATAAGGTAAATCTTCTAAAAAGAGGAGAACTAAAGCTCTTTCTACATCATTTAATAGACGAATAGCAGCATACAATAGGGTGATGCGTTCTTCTAAGAATTCGTCTTTTTCTTCTGACTTTAAATGAATAAAATGCGTTTCGTTTAGGTCAGTTTCGTTTGATTTTGATTTCTTTCTAATTAAAGTAATAGCGGTATTCAAACTAACCCGATACATCCATGTGCTAAATTTAGAATCGCCTTTAAATGAATCGTATGAACGCCATAATTGCAAAACAATTTCTTGAAATAAATCGTCATGAGAGTCTTTGTCGTCTGTATAAATACGACAAACCTTGTGGATTATTCCTTGATTTTTCTCGATTAATTCAGTGAAAATTTTTGCTTTATTGTCCAAACTATTGCTTTGTTGACTTTATATGTAGTATAAAAAATTGAAATGTTACAACCAAAAATAAAAAATCCTCTTATATTGCTATAAGAGGATTAACCTAACTAACTTAAACCTATGAAAAGTTGTTCTACTTTTCTATTGCAAGTATAGAGAATAATTATTGATTACACAATATTTTTTTTAATTGTTAAAAATTTGCTAAATAACTAAGAATGATTCTAAACTAACGATTATGTTAATGAAATGATATATTTCATTGTGATTAGAGTAGAGGGATGATTAAATTTGTAGAAATATCTAAAAAATTAAACGAATTGCTTTATGGCAAATGAATCATTACTAAAATCGTCGATTGGTAGGAAGTTCGCGATGGCGCTTTCAGCGTTATTTTTGATCGTGTTCTTGTTACAGCATTTCGTGATTAATGCGTTATCTGTAATTAATCCGAATGGGTTCAATGAAGTTTCGGCTTTCATGAGTAACAACCCTTTTATTCAGTACTTAATGCAACCTATCTTATTAATTGGTGTAGTTTACCACTTTGTAATGGGGTTTGTATTAGAGGCTCAAAACAAAAAAGCTCGTGGACCAGTTGCTTATCAAAAGTATAATGGTGCTGCAAATGCAACTTGGATGTCAAGAAATATGATTATTTCTGGATCTGTAATCTTAGTTTTCTTATTATTACACTTGTATGATTTTTGGGTTCCAACAATCATGGATCACTACATTACTCCAAATCCAGAGTTTGCGCAAGGAAATTACTTTATGGATCATTTAGGTCACGTATTCTCATTAGAAGGTGCTTTAGGGTTTGTAAGATTAGTAATTTACATTGTTGCTTTTGTATTTTTATCATTACACTTACAACATGGTTTTGCTTCTGCATTCCAATCTATTGGTGCAAAACATAGCAAATATACACCTGTAATTGTAGCTTTCGGGAAATGGTATTCTATTTTAATTCCAGCTGGTTTCATTATCATCGCTGTTTACCATTTTTTTGTTAAATAATTAAATAATATCAAGAATGAGTATATTAGATTCTAAATCTCCACAAGGAGATATCGCAAAACAATGGAGCGAACACAAAGCTCACTTAAACTTAGTGGCTCCAAATAACCGTGATAAAATTGATGTTATTGTAGTTGGTACAGGTTTAGCTGGAGGTTCTGCTGCTGCTACTTTAGCAGAGTTAGGATACAAAGTGAAAGCTTTTTGTTACCAAGATTCTCCACGTCGTGCTCACTCTATTGCTGCACAAGGAGGGATCAATGCTGCTAAAAACTATAAAGGAGATAACGACTCTATCTACCGTTTATTTTACGATACAATCAAAGGAGGTGATTACCGTGCTCGTGAGTCTAACGTTTATCGTTTAGCAGAGGTTTCAGGTAATATCATCGACCAATGTGTAATGCAAGGGGTACCTTTTGCACGTGATTACGGTGGTTTATTAGATAATCGTTCTTTTGGTGGGGTACAAGTATCTCGTACTTTCTATGCGAAAGGTCAAACAGGACAACAATTATTATTAGGTGCTTATTCAGCAATGAATCAGCAAATTCACTTAGGGCACATCCAAATGTATAATCGTCACGAAATGTTAGACATTGTACTTGTAGATGGAAAAGCTCGTGGTATTATTGCTCGTAATTTAATTACTGGTGAAATCGAAAGACATTCTGCACACGCAGTAGTTATTGCAACTGGTGGATATGGAAACGTATATTTCTTGTCTTCTAATGCAATGGGGTCTAACGTAACTTCTGCTTGGAAAATTCATAAAAAAGGTGCTTTGTTTGCTAACCCATGTTATGTACAAATTCACCCTACTTGTATTCCAATTCACGGTACAAATCAATCAAAATTAACGTTGATGTCTGAATCTTTACGTAACTCTGGTCGTATCTGGGTTCCTAAAAAGAAAGAAGACGCTGAGGCGATTCGTGCTGGTAAGAAGAAAGCAGTCGATATCAAAGAAGAAGATAGAGATTACTATTTAGAAAGACGTTATCCTGCATTCGGTAACTTAGTTCCTCGTGACGTTGCGTCTCGTGCTGCTAAAGAGCGTTGTGATGCTGGTTACGGTATTGAAGCAAACGAAACAGGAGAAGGAGTTTACTTAGATTTTACAGATGAAATTAAGAAAAAAGGTCGTGAAGTTGCATTTGCAAACGGTGATCAAAATCCATCAGATGCTGAAATTGAAAAATTAGGTAAAAAATGGATTGAAGAGAAATATGGTAACTTATTCCAAATGTATTATAAAATTACAGATGAGAATCCATATGAGAATCCAATGCGTATCTATCCTGCAATTCACTATACAATGGGTGGTGTTTGGGTTGATTACAACTTACAATCAACAATCCCTGGATGTTTCGTAGTTGGAGAGGCTAACTTCTCTGATCACGGAGCTAACCGTTTAGGAGCTTCTGCCTTAATGCAAGGTTTAGCAGATGGTTATTTCGTTTTACCTTACACTATAGCAGATTATTTATCAGCTGATATTCGTACAGGTAAAATCCCAACAGATACACCTGAATTTGATGAAGCAGAGAAAGCTGTAAAAGATCAAATTCAACACTTCTTAAACAATAAAGGAACTAAGACAGTAGATAGTTTCCATAAACGTTTAGGAATCATTATGTGGAACAAAGTAGGTATGGCACGTAATGCAGAAGGTTTAAAAGAAGCGATTGCTGAAATTGCTGCTTTACGTGAAGAATTCTACCGTGACGTGAAAGTGCCTGGTGAGGCTAACGAAATGAATACTGAGTTAGAAAAAGCAGGACGTGTAGCTGACTTCCTTGAATTAGGACAGTTAATGGCTATAGACGCACTTAACCGTAACGAATCGTGTGGTGGACACTTCCGTGAAGAGTATCAAACAGAAGAAGGAGAGGCTATGCGTGATGATGAAAACTATGCTTATGTTGCTGCTTGGGAATACAAAGGAAGCGACATTAACGAAGAGGTTTTACACAAAGAAGAGTTGAATTACAAATATATCGAGCTTAAAACTCGTAGTTATAAATAATAAAATCATTTTGCTTGATAGTTTACGATCAAGCAAAATGTCAAAATATCATATAGAATTATGGCATCATCAAAAACAATCAGCATCACGCTGAAAATTTGGCGTCAAAAAAACGCTAATGCTCAAGGAAAAATGGAAACATATTCCTTAAAAGATGTTTCTACAGATTCTTCTTTCTTAGAAATGCTTGATTTATTAAACGAGCAATTAGTAGAGGAAGGAAAAGAGCCAGTTGCTTTCGACCACGATTGTCGTGAAGGTATTTGTGGTATGTGTTCTTTATTCATTAACGGTGAAGCACACGGACCAGATAGAGGTGTTACAACTTGTCAATTACACATGCGTAAGTTCAAAGATGGTGAAACGATATACATCGAACCATGGAGATCTGCTGCATTCCCAGTAATCAAAGATTTAATTGTAGACCGTACATCTTTTGATCGTATTCAACAAGCTGGAGGTTACATTTCTATTAACACATCAGGACGTACAGTAGACGCAAACAATATTCCTGTAAACAAAATGAATGCAGATGAAGCGTTTGACGCTGCAACATGTATTGGTTGTGGAGCATGTGTTGCAACTTGTAAAAATGGATCAGCAATGTTATTCGTAGGAGCAAAAGTTTCTCAATTCGCATTGTTACCTCAAGGACAAGTAGAAGCTGCTCGTCGTGCTCAGAAAATGGTTGCTCAGATGGACTTAGAAGGCTTTGGTAACTGTACAAATACAGGTGCTTGTGAAGTTGAATGTCCTAAAGGAATTTCTTTAGATAACATCGCACGTATGAACCGTGAGTATTTATCTGCTAAAATTGTATCACAAGAATAATACATTCGGATATATATTTATAAAAGAGAGGCTTATGTCTCTCTTTTTTTGTGCTTTAAAAAAGCATAAAAAAAGGATTTCAATTGCTTGAAATCCTTCCCAATGTCAAATTCTTTCCTCTGAATAAGTCCATTGTAACTTGTCCTTTCTAAATGATTATAAAAATGAAAAAAAATCTATATACAACAGTTTTTCTTT
>NZ_CALGVK010000179.1:0-13125 GCF_937930195.1 uncultured Empedobacter sp. | reverse complement strand
CCGAGCGTAGGAATTTTTTACTATTTAATTATAATTTTGTTGGCGAGGGAACGCCCAGAAAATATTATATTTGAGTATATAAATTATTTTATGAAAGAAATTCTTTCGTTTAGAAAAGCAGTAAATGTAGATTTGGATAGAATTTGGGATATTCTACAACAGGCAATTCACAAAAGAAAAGAGGAGGGGAGTGAGCAATGGCAGAATGGCTATCCAAATAAAGAGGTGATAAAGGATGATTTGATCAATGGTTATGGATATGTTATTGTGGATGAACTCCATTTGATTATTGGGTATTTGGCTTTGATTGATCGTGAAGAGCCTGCTTATAATAATTTGGTAGGTAGTTGGTTAAGCGATAAACCTTATCTTGTTATTCATCGTTTGGCTATTGCACAAGATGTTTCGATAAAAGGAATTGGAACGTGGACTATGAAAGAAGTAGAACACATTGCTTTACTCAAAGGCATTCATAGTATAAAGGTTGACACAAATTTTGACAATCTTTCGATGTTGAGAATTTTGGAAAAATTAGGTTATAAATATTGTGGAGAAGTGCATTACGATGGAGATCCAAGAAAAGCTTATGAGAAATTACTATAAAAATAAATCCGACTGAAATTTCAGTCGGATTTTTAATAATTATACTAATCCAGCTCGCTTTAATAAAGCATCAGCTGTAGGTTTGTGTCCTCTAAATTCTTCGTATAATTTCATCGGTTCTACTGTGCCACCAGACGATAATAATTGATAGAATTTGTGAGCTGTTTCTTGGTTAAAAATTCCAGTTTCTTGGAAAAAGGCAAATGCATCAGCATCTAAAACTTCGGCCCATTTATAGGAATAATAACCAGACGAATAGCCTCCTTGGAAAATATGAGAAAAAGATGTACTCATTATATTTTTATCTACTTCTGGATATAATTCGGTTTGTTTGAATGTTGCTTTTTCAAATTGTTGTAAATCATTAATTTCTACTAAATCATTTGCGTGATAAGCCATATCCAATAATCCAAAACTCAATTGACGAACCATTTGATAACCTTCCATAAAGGTAGAAGACTCACGCACTTTGTTTATTAATTCTTGTGGAATAATTTTACCTGTTTTATAATGTTTAGCAAATAACTTCAATGCTTCTGGTTCATAACAAAAGTTTTCATAAAATTGAGAAGGTAATTCTACAAAATCCCAATATACATTTGTTCCAGATAGACTTTCGTAAGTTGTGTTAGGTAACATTCCGTGTAATGCATGTCCAAATTCGTGGAACAATGTTGTTACTTCCTGAAATGTCAATAATGACGGTGTATCTTTTGTAGGTTTTGTAAAATTACATACTATTGATATGTGTGGTCGTTTCGAATTACCATGTACATTAGAAGCCTCTCTATAACTTGTCATCCAAGCTCCTGGGCGTTTTCCTGAACGTGGGAAGAAATCTGCATACAATAAACTCAAGAATTCCCCATTTTTATCTAATACTTCGTAAGTCGTAATGTCCTCATTGTATTTATCTATAGTCTGAATTTCTTTGAACGTAATACCATATAATTTTGTTGCAATATCAAAAGCACCTTGAATGACATTTTCTAATTGAAAATAAGGTTTCAATTCTTCATCAGAAAGGCTAAATTTTTTCTGTTTCAATTTCTCTGCATAATACCCATGATCCCAACGTTGTAAAGTTTCAATCCCGTCAACTTCTTTTGCAAAGGCAGCTAATTCTTTGATTTCTTTTTCAGCAAAAGGTTTTGCCTTTGTTAATAAATCATGTAAGAAATCTAAAACCGTTTCAGGTTTTTTAGCCATACGTTCTTCTAAAATATAATCAGCATGCGTTTTGTACCCTAATATTTTAGCGCGTTCTTGATGAAGTTTTACTATATTCTTGACATTTTCTTCGTTGTTGTATTCATTATTTTGATAAGCTTTTACACCATTTGCTCTAAATAATTTTTCCCTCAATTCACGATTTTCAGCATATTGCATAAACGGAATGTAACTTGGTGCGTGCAATGTAATTAACCACCCTTCGTATTTTTTTTGTTCAGCATCTGCTTTTGCTTGATCGATGACATATTGAGGTAAACCTTTCAAGTCATTTTCATCTGTGATTATCAATTCGTATGCATTGGTTTCTGCTAATACATTTTGCCCAAATTGTAACGAAAGCATGGCTAATTGTTTATCAATTTCGCGAAGTTTATTTTTATCTTCTTCGTTCAGGTTTGCTCCATTTCTCGAAAAACCTTTGTATTTTTTCTCCAATAAATAAGCTTGCTCTTCTGTTAGTTTTAGCGAATCTTTTTGATTATAAACAACTTTAATTCGTTCAAATAAATCTTGATTCAAGCGTACATCATTCCCAAATTCAGATAATAATGGCGAAACTTCTTGCGCAATTTGTTGAATTTCATCATTTGTTTCTGCTGAATTTAAATTGAAAAAGATTGAAGAAATTCGACCTAACTTTTCGCCCGAAAGTTCCATTGCTTCAATTGTATTTTCGAAAGTAGGAGCTTCTGCATTTGAAGTAATGGCATCAATTTCTGCTTTTGCATCATCAATTGCCTGAATAAATGCAGGTTTGTAATCATCATTTTTGATTTTAGAAAAAGGAGCACTTTCAAAAGGTGTTTCAAATTTTTCTAATAGCGGATTCGTCATTTATAGTGTATTTTTTTGTTAAAATATAATTGTTTTAGCTCTTTCAAAATCTAATCCAAATGTAAAGAATCTGACAAATCGTCAAATTTAATGGGAGATTAATTTCGAGAAGAGTAAATTTGTTTTAAAAGTAATCAATTATGAGTGTAGCCTTATTATTTAATCAAAAACCAACAGAGGAATGGCAAAGAAATTTGCAGAAATTATTGCCAGAAACAAAAGTCGAAGTTTACCCAATTATTTCAAACCCTGAAGATGTAGAATTTATAGCGACTTGGAAACCGCACAAGGATTATATAAAAGAATTTCCAAATTTGAAAGTTGTTCAATCTGTGGGAGCTGGTATTGATCATTTATTGCATACAGAAATTCCTGATTCTGTAAAGGTAACGCGTATCGTGGATTCAGCTTTGAAACAAGAGATGTTTGAGCATGTGTTGGCGTGTGTAATGACATCAATGAAAAATCTATTGACGTATCATAAAGATCAGCTTCAACAGGAATGGAATCCAAAAAAATATACAAGTATTCATGAAACGACTATTACCATATTGGGATTAGGTGAGATAGGAAAACTGGTTGCAGAACGTTTTGTTGCCTTAGGTTTTCGCGTAAAAGGTTGGTCAAATTCTCAGAAGAATATGAATGGAGTAGCGACTTTTGTAGGTAAAGAAGGTTTGAATTCTGCTATTGCGAATACAGATTTTATAGTAAATATTTTACCGTTGACAACTGAGACAGAAAGTATTTTAAATTATAAGTTTTTTAATCAATGTTCTAAACAAACCGTTTTAATCAATGTTGGTCGAGGCGCTCATTTGGTCGAAAAGGATTTATTAATTGCTATTGATGAAAAGCAGATAAAAGAAGCCTATTTAGATGTATTCAGAGAAGAACCATTACCAGAAAATCACCCGTTTTGGTCGAATAAAAATATATACATAACGCCTCATATTGCGAGTGTTACTAATGCAACGACAGCTTTACAACAAGTAGCTACTAACTATAAGAAACTGAAAAATATGGAAACGTTAGAAAACGAAGTATCGTTGGATAAAGGCTATTAATTTCATCAAAATGACATAATATTTTGTTAAAAAGACGCTTTTAAGTTTTTACTTGTCAAAAAAATCTTTTAACATTGTAGTTGTAAAAATGACAGTTCAAAAATGAGTGACTATATTCAACTTTATTCAATTGATAATATATTAAGAACTTACAAAGAAGAGGCAACTGATCGTCGGTTAGCAATATTTGATGTAGGTCCAGAAAATAACTATTATTTTGTAAAACGTAAACCCTATAAATTTACGTCACTTGGGTTGATTTTAATTACAGCAGGAACATGCGAAATCACGGTTAATTTAGAACCAACGTTGATTAAACGTGATGATATTATTGTGGTTTTACCGGGTCAGTTATTCGAAATTATAGAACATTCGGCTGATTTTGCAGTACAAGCGATCTTTATTGATTCGGATTTGATTATAGAAGCTGGATTCCATGTGAAATCACATAATCTGGTTGAATTTTTGTCGTCTAAGTATCCTAAAATAATTTCATTAGATAAAAAAATTGTACGTGATATGCGTTATAATTTGAATAAAATCAGTAAATACACGATAAAAAACGATAATATCTTCGCAAAAGATTTGGTTTTACATCATTTTTCTGTCCTAATGTATGAAATGGGAAATTATTATAACCAAGCAGTAACAGCTAAAAGCGCAACGAAAGAAGTCAGAAAAGAAGAGTTAGCAAAACAGTTTTTGTATCTGGTTTCGACGCATTTTCGACGTCAACGCAATGTACAGTTTTATGCAGATGAAATGTTTATCAGCCGAAAGCATTTGACTAAAATTATTGTCGAAGTCTTTAATAAATCCCCCAAACAAATTATTGCCGAAGCTATTATATTGGAAGCTAAAGTTTTATTGAAAAACCCAAAACATAGTGTTTCTGATGTTGTAACTGAATTGAACTTTATTGACACTTCTGTTTTTAGTAAATTTTTCAAAAATTATGCAGGCATTTCTCCTACAACTTTTATAGCTTCAACCTAATTATTGACGTAAATCAATACAATTCTAAAATCTTCTTAAAACGTCTTTTTGACATATTATTACGTTTATTGTGCTAACTGATTTCGTAAATTGGATAGACCTTTGTTGCTCAAATTTTGAATGATGCGTCTTTTTGTAGACGTTATTTTCTTAAAGTTTGATTGAAAAGAATTTTATGAAGGTAGATTTTACAAAAAAAATATTTGCACATATTTCAGCAATTGGAGGTTATGTGCCAGAAAATAAACGAACTAATTCTGATTTAGAAAAAATTACAGATACTTCTGATGAATGGATTGTAAAAAGAACAGGAATTAAAGAACGACGTATTTTAGAGGAAGGTTTAGCAACTTCTGATATGGCAGTTCGTGCGATTCATAACTTACTTGAAACTTACCAAAAAGACATCAAAGATGTTGATGCATTAATTGTCGCTACTTCTACACCTGATATGCTGATGCCTGCAACGGCAAATATCGTTTGCGAAAAATTAGGAATAGAGAATGTATGGGCATTTGACATGAATGCAGCTTGTTCTGGATTTTTATACGCGCTCGATATGGGTGCTTCGTTGATTGAAAGCAATCGTTACAAGAATGTCTTGGTGATTGGTGCAGACAAAATTAGTGCGTATGTAGACATCAAAGATCGTTCGACGAATATCTTATTTGGTGACGGTGCGGGTGTTGTTTGGCTTGAACCAACAAACGAAGAAGGAATTTTAGATGCCTTGTTGTTAAGCAACGGAACTGGAAAAGAATTCTTAAACATCGAAGGAGGAGGATCTTTATATCCTGCAAGTTCGCAGTTATTGGTAGATGAGAAGCGTTATATCAGACAAGATGGTAAAATTGTTTTCAAAAATGCCATTCAATCAATGAGCGATACCTGTATAAATGTGTTAAAACGAAATGATTTTTCAGTAGAAGATGTGAATTGGTTAGTTCCGCATCAAGCGAATAAACGAATTATTGACGCTGTAGGAAACGAAATTAATATTGAAGAGGGTAAAACGTTAATCAATATAGAAAACTACGGAAACACAATCGCAGCCACTATACCGTTATGTATTTGGGAAAATACATCAAAATTAAAGAAAGGAGATTTATTGATGTTGACAGCATTTGGAGCAGGTTTCTCTTGGGGAGCAAGCTTATTGCGCTGGACTATCTAATCGATAAAATTCATATATTTTTTGTTCTAAAAGAACGGCAATTTTTGTCGTTCTTTTTTTATTGTAATCCATCAAATTCTTCTTCACACTTTTTACATTTAAAAACATTTTTGTAGTAAATAGGGTACACCCAAAAGAGGATAGAAGATAATAACGAAAGCAAACCTTTTCTTCCTTTCATTGATTTGAAATAACTATAATACGCTTTGCTACCACATTTCGGACAGACGATAATTTCATCTAAATCATTCGTATAATCAGTTGCGTTAATCTCATCCAAAACCTTCATAGCACGGGCAGTGTCTTCTTCTTTTATCTTCACTTTTACGCCACCTATTGCATTAGACAAGAACTGATTTATTCCAACCGAATGTTCATCAAAAACAAATGCATCTATATTTTCACTTTCCAATTTCGAACGTAAAATATGCGCTTCAATCGGAGTTTCAAATGTTTTTAATGTAATTAGTTCCATAATAATTGTGTTAAATATTCAATTCGTATCGTTTATAAAATTAGTTCTTTTTAACTTAATGTTCTAATATTTTTAGAAGATGAAGACTATTATTCAATATTTATTTTTAATCGTATTACTGATGAACACAGCAAATGCACAAAACCTAAAACAAGTTGTTTACAAAGATGGTATGCAAAAACTAAATGGTTTAGTCACGGAAAATGAGACGAATAAATTGCCAGGAGTTTTGATTCTTCCTGCTTGGAAAGGTGCAGATAATGAAGCAAAACAAGCTGCATTAGACTTGTCAAAAGAGGGATATATAGCATTTATTGCAGACATTTATGGCGAAGGTAATTATCCAACTAACAATGCAGAGGCAGCTAAAATTGCAGGGAAATATAAGACAGATTATAGCGCGTATCAAAAACGAATTGACTTAGCTTTACAACAGTTAATCGAAGCGGGTGCCGATTCAAACAAAATTGCAGTAATTGGTTATTGTTTTGGTGGTACAGGCGCTTTAGAAGCAGCACGTGCTCAGTTACCGGTGCTTGGTGTAGTTTCTATTCATGGAGGATTGGCAAAAGATACAGTTCGAGAAAATCTACCATTAAAAACAAAAATTTTGATAGAGCATCCAGCAGAAGACGAACCGGTAAAACAAGAAGATATATCGAATTTGATAATCGAAATGAATGCAGGAAATACAGATTGGCAAATGATTACCTATGCCAATTCCAAACATACCTTTACAAACCCAGAATCACCAGACTATAATAAACAAATGGCAATCAGAGCGTGGCAACACACTTTGTTGTTTTTGAAAGAGCTTTTGAAATAATTATTTGATAAACAATTCTATCATCTCATACCAAAAAGCAGCGGTAAAGAACCCAACAATAATACTAATTCCAATAATCAAATTGGTTAATTTAGTGTTGAGTTTAAACTGCTCTGCAATGATACTCGAGGTTACTAAAGTTGGCATTGCAGCCTCGAAAATAGAGATTTTTGCTACATCACCTTTTATACCAATTACAAGGGCTAAAAGCATCACAACGGCAGGTGCAATCATCAGTTTGTACACCATCGACATCGAGATTTGAGACCATAACTTTCTCCAACCATTAAATTTTAATTGTAATCCAACCGAAAATAAAGCTAAAGGACCAACTGTTGCAGCCAATTTATCAAAGAAAGGTTCGGCTGGAGATAAGTCGACAAATTGTGACAAAATCAATGCACTGATACAACCCAAAAAAGGAGGGAAGGTAAACAATCGTTTCAAAATAAAGGAAGAACTAATTGTTCCAGAACCGTTACTACCACCTTTTAAGGCTGATACAATTCCGATTGTAGACAAACACAAAAACATCGTTTGATCGCAAATAATCGCAATACTCAAATATTGTTCACCATAAAATGCCGAAATCAATGGAAAACCGATGAATGAAGTATTGCTATAACCACTCGCCAACTCTAACGAACGTTGCGAACGTTCAGAATACCCTTTTGCTTTGCTGTAGAACTTCATATAAAACAAACTTCCTACCGCAATAACAACTGTAGAAAGAATAGGGAAAAGCATTTCTTGCGACCATTCTACCTTCGGCAAATATTTAAACGAAACCGCCGGTAAAGCCAAATACAATATCCATGTGTTAATCCCTTTATGTGCATCGGGATGAATAGATTTGGTGGCTTTAAAAACCATTCCAGCGATTATACAAACTGCAATTAAAATAAAATTGGTCATTTTCGTGAAAATTAGAGTGCAAATTTACAATTGGAATTAAAAAACATTTTTCTAATTCGATGTTTATTTTTTATAAAATGTCTTGATTAGATATATTTAATTTATTGTATTTAAAAATGGCTTTGTTGAATTTTAAATCATTCACTAAACGACTATTTTATTCTCATCATCGTGACCAAAGATGTAGCTGCATGTGTTTCTTTCCCAGTTTCTTCGTTTACAACATATACCTCTGTTCGTATGGTACTTATCTTTTTTCCACCTTTTATCACATACGCTTTCGACAATAAATAATCGCCCAATGCTGGTCTCAAATAATTTACCTTTAGTTCTACGGTTACCACATAACAATCATCTTCATAATGCGAAACAGCTGCATACCCAGAAGAAACATCAACCAAAGAAGCAATCATTGCACCATTAAACATCCCATGTTTACGCGTCATCATCTCTTGTTTCGGTATTTTGATAGAAACATAATCAGTTTCACATTCAATCAATAAAGCGTTATAGAATTTTAATGTTTCCGAACGATTAAAACTTGCTTCTATTAACTTTCTTTTTTCTGGTGTCATAAAAAATATACTTTCAACAAATATAGAGATTTGTCAAAAGCAAATTAACGTTAAACTCTTATGTTACTTAAGTTTTCTTCTCTGATAATTTTGTCCTTCTAAGCGTTTAGAATAGTCCAAACAGCTTTTAATAGAAAGCACCTTATTTTAAAATCGCCAATAGGAGTGTCAAACTATAAAGATTTAGCACTTAAAATTCTATTCTCTATCTACATTTCTTTTTTTAATGCGATTCTGAAATGAGATCAAAAATGACGTTTTTTTCAAGCAATAGAAGTATATAACTAACTTTATATAGAAAATTTTACAAAAGTTTCACATAAAATTAACTTTTTACCGAAAAATGTTTTATACATTTGAGTAACAAAGTAATTAAAAAATGAAGTTTACGTGCTTATATATGTCGATTCGCAAACAGGTTTGGAATATCCAGACGTGGGAATGTCATGTATACTAAAAAGAGATTTTATTTTTTAATATATTTTATAATTCCCTGTCGAGTGTCGATGGGGATTTTTTTTTGACTAAAAGAAAACAACAATTACCCATATAAAATTAAAAACAATGCAAAGTTTACAACAAGTAACAATCCCAGTTTGGCCCTTAGAGGACAATACAATTTTAAACAATGTTTCAGTAACATTTCAACTATTTGGGCTTCCATTAGGAACAGCACCAGTTATTTTGATTAATCATTCCTTACACGGAGATTCAGATTGTACCTATCATTGGGATGGTGTCATGGGAAAAAACAAAGCAATTGATCTTAATGAGTATACGGTAATTAGTATAGATATTCCTGGCAATGGTGTTTCCCAAACCATTAAGTACGATTATATTCCACGCGATCATATCACAGCACGCGATGTGGCGGTGTTGTTTTGGTTGACGTTATTTGAGTTGGAAGTACAAGAAATTTTTGCCATTATTGGTGCAGATTTAGGTGGAGGATTGGCATGGGAAATGGCGTGTCTGTTCCCTAATAAGGTGCTCAATATTATTCCGATAGCAGCAAGTCCTAAGACAACAGATTGGTTGGTAAAAGAGCCTACTGCAAAAAGTGAGTACCTAAAATCTATTTTCTATTCGATAGATATTTCACGTAACAGAGGCGATATTTTAGAAGTTTCGCAATACATCAAATCAAAAATACATGTGATTTATGTGAAGAACGGAAACTTGTTCAATAAAGCCGAACTAAAACGTTATTATGCCAAATTACAAGGGTTTAACAAACATGTGCAGTTTCATGAAATAGAACAAATAGAAGACAACGAATTATTAAAACACAACATCGACAAAGTCGAAAAAATAGTAGACGGTATCCTCGAAAAAGAGTTTATTAATAACGTTGCATAAAAACTAAAGCTCCTGAGAAGGAGCTTTTTTGGTGGTTTATATTATGTATTTAAAATTAAAATTAGCATCATTTAAAAATGAAATGATGAGTAAATGATTTAATAAGTAGTTTATTTTATGATTTGTATTTTTTTTAAAAGTGTTTCAATTTCAGAATTTGTATATTTATCAATAGGATCAACCATTTCATTATCTTCTTTATGGTGATATTCACCAGCATCAAATGCATTATAACAATCCCAAGAAATATCAGGAAAAGCATAGTTATTAAAAAATAATTCATTTGTAATCCAATATCCATAAATTTTAGAAATCATTTCGTTAGCATCGTAATAGTCTATATCTTTATTCCAATATTTAATTGCAATTAAAATAGATAATTTTTCAATTAACTCGCTTGGGAATTCTGTAGGATGATTTAAAATAATATCTAATTCTGTATCGGAATTTAATAATTCTAAAAAGATAAGTTCTGTCTCAATATTTGTGTGGTTCATAATAAAGCATGTATATATTATAGTGAATTATAAGTTATTTTAATGTAAGATATTCAAAAAACACCAAAAAACCAATACACTTTCTTTAACCTCAAAACAACAATCCTACAATTTATATTAGACTTTTGTTTATACTATTTCAGAACTTTTACCTCTCCATCTACATATTCATAATCCCAACTAGATTCTGAACGACTAAGAGTAGGTTTCCCATCTTGGTCATATTCTCTTGTTTCAGTTTTACGAAAGTTATTTTTAGACAAAGATTTATAATACAAGTCTGTAAAAACACCTAAGTTTTGAA
The DNA here is from genome assembly GCF_937930195.1 of uncultured Empedobacter sp. Classification (NCBI taxonomy): domain Bacteria; kingdom Pseudomonadati; phylum Bacteroidota; class Flavobacteriia; order Flavobacteriales; family Weeksellaceae; genus Empedobacter; species uncultured Empedobacter sp. The sequence goes on along the minus strand of NZ_CALGVK010000179.1, from coordinate 2,267 downwards.
ATGGGTTTTGCGATTGATCATAATTAGAGAAAGTGGTTACTTTGCGCTCTTTCTTCTTGTAATCAATGTAAGGAGGGACACTTTCATCATAAAAATCATAGTCAGCATCTCTGTAAACCAAACTATCTAAATTTCCCTTTGCATTAAAGTAAAAATCTCTACGACTTCTCAAATCATTTGTAAAATAATGATCGGTCACCAGAAAATCAATGTATTTTATCTGGTTGTTTTCATAAACATAGACATATTTTTCTGTATAATTGGGTCTTGTTTTATACGTTAAAGTAGCCTCAGAAATTTGTTGACCATTCACCGTATAAACATGTGTATCATTCGGATATTGATACCAATCTAATTTAGAAAACTTAGTTAGACTTGCAGTTTTATCTGTGTAACTAATATTAGTTTCCAATGATTTAGAAAACTGGTAAACGTAGCTTGTATACGGATCTATAATATACCATTCGCCAATTCGTTTGGTTACTTTATTATTTTGATATTCTAATTTTATTGTATCATATCCATTTACAGTAGTTATAAAATAACCTTTCGGATAGGCAGTAAAAGCACTATTTTCAGTAGTTGTATCAATATCATCATCATTGTTGCACGACCATAATAAAATAAGTGGTAATAAGTAAAGGAATTTTTTCATCGTGTTATTTTAGTTCAGTTTATTCAAAATGAATATTCAGTTTATTTCTTTCCCAAAGATATCAAAAATCTCTTATCAAACCCTTTATTGTAAAACTATAATCTTACAACTTTTCTTCGACTCATCTTCGTGTTTTGTTCGACAATTGTTTGAGAAAAGGTGCTGTTTTCCCATACTTTGTCGAACAATCCTCGAAGCATCCTCGAACGATGGTCGAACAAGACCAAAATCGACTAAAAATCTGTTTTCTTTCTAGCTATGATGAATAGGGCGTTAGCGAGGTTTTTGTTTTTGCTTAAAAGTAGTATTGTTCAAAAAGCAACTGGACAAACATGGACAAATGTGGACAAACGTGGACAATTTCGGACACAAAAAGGTGATTTTGTAAAACCTATGCTTTTGCGTGCTAACTTTATGATTATTAATGTTTAAAATAAGTAATTATGGCACAAATTAAAAAAGGAATTTTAGGTGGTTTCTCTGGAAAAGTAGGAACCGTAGTTGGTGCAAACTGGCGTGGAAAGGATATTATCCGTAGTTTGCCAAAGTCAAATAATAAAGCACCTACTGATTTGCAATTGTTGCAACGATACAAGTTTAAGAAAGCTGTCAAATTTTTGCAGCCAATTCGTATTCTTCTTAACGAATATTTTGGGAACAAAACTGGTGTACATTCTCGCTATAACTTAGCGGTGTCTTATACCATAAGCAATGCCTTGGACGTGGTAGATGACTTAGCTGTTATCGTAATGGAGCGCATATTGGTATCAAAGGGTGATCTGGTTGGTTTTTTGCGACCTACTTTAGTGCCTTCTGCTGTTGATAGTTTTGAGTTGCAATGGGAAGATAATTCGGGGCAAGGAAATGCAAAAGATACGGATATCGTAAATGTTGTTTGTTACTGTGAAGAACTGGATATATTTGAAGTTTATCATAGTATAGAATCTCGTGGAGGTTCGAGTGCTAATATTCAATTACCTACAAATTTTAATGGTAAAAAAGTTAATTTTTGGGCGTTCCTAAACAATCAGCTAAAGGGAATGTCGAGTACCAGTATTTATCTTGGAGAACATACGGTAGAATAAGTGCTGTTTAGATTTTTTGACAGGCTGAGAATAGCAATAAGAAACGTTATTTTGAGCGAAGTTGTGTAAGAAAATTGTATCGAGAAAAAGGTTTTTGACATAAAAATTTATTTTCGATACAATTTTATTTTTACACTAAATCGAAAGTTACTCGAACAGATGAATTCTTGTTTATTATGTTCTCTTGATTTTTTTATCTCTCGATGTAGATATAATTTTTTGTATTAAACATTTGTAGTTTAGGTGATTATGTTGTAAGTTGGTACTTTGTATTATTTTTAATATTAGATGGATGATCACCTATTTTTACAAAAAAATGGAGAGGCATTTAAGGAAATGAAACTTCTACTACTGGAATTACAAAGAACTCTTCTATTGTTAAGAGAAAATCAAAAATTCTATGATAACGCAGATCTAAAACGTTTACTTAACGTGAGTGATAGAACATTGTATTGTATGAGGAAAATGAACCAAATTCCTTATTTTAAAGTCGGGAATAAGTATTATTATCCAATGCAATTCTTTAA
>NZ_CALGVK010000178.1:0-6359 GCF_937930195.1 uncultured Empedobacter sp. | reverse complement strand
ACTTCACCTGCTCTTAACCACACACGTGGATCGTAATATTTTTTGTTTGGTGATTCTGGACCTTCTGGGTTACCAATTTGTCCTTGTAAATACGCTGCATTTTCGTCAAAATATTTGCGAACACCTTCCATAAATGCATATTGTAAATCTGTATCAATATTCATTTTAATCACTCCATAGCTAATTGCTTCTCTGATTTCTTCTAAAGTAGAACCAGAACCTCCATGGAAAACAAAATTTACAGCGTTTTCTACATTATATTTTTCGTTGATGTATTTCTGAGAGTTATCTAAAATTTTTGGTGTTAAAACAACATTACCAGGTTTGTAAACTCCGTGTACATTACCAAATGCAGCTGCAATCCAGAAATTATTAGAAACTGATTTTAAATTCTCGTAAACATAAGCTACTTCTTCTGGTTGAGTATATAACAAAGAGTTATCAACATTGGAATTGTCAACGCCATCTTCTTCACCTCCTGTGATACCTAATTCCATTTCCAACGTCATTCCGACTTTAGACATTCGATCTAAGTATCTTTTACACGTTTCTACGTTTTCTTCTAATGGCTCTTCAGATAAGTCTAACATATGAGAACTAAATAAAGTCTTTCCGAATTTATTGAAATGTTCTTCGTTAGCATCCATAATACCATCAATCCAAGGTAATAATTTTTTTGCACAATGGTCAGTATGTAAAATTACTGTAGCTCCATATGCCTCAGCTAATGTATGAATATGTTTTGCACCTGCAATAGCTCCTTTAATAGCAGAAAGTTGATTTTCACCTTTTAATCCTTTTCCAGCATTAAAAGCAGCACCTCCGTTAGAAAATTGAATAATAAGAGGAGAGTTGACTTCTACTGCAGCTTCCATTGCAGCATTAACTGTATCTGAACCAATGACATTACACGCAGGTAAAGCGTACTGATTAGCTTTTGCATCATTAATGATGTCTTGAACTAATGAACCGGTTGCAACCCCGGCTGGAAATTTTCTGCTCATTATGTTAGTATTTTGTGAAACAAATATAGATGTTTTTTTAGAAAGGATAATTAATTCCGAAGTGTAATCTTGGTTTCAAGATATTAAAATTATCAAATTGCCAACGTTCACCTATTTCGTATGAAGGATCATAAATTTTGTAACCTAAATCAAATCTTACAATTGCAAACGTACCAATGTGGTAACGGAAACCTACACCAGACCCAATTCCTAATTCTTTATAAAAATCTTTGAACTTGAATAATGTTTCTTGTCGATCTTTATTAACGCCCCAAATATTACCAGCATCAATAAAATATGCACCTTCTAAACTTCCGAAAAGATGGAAACGATATTCAGCATTGAATAACAATTTCATACTCTCAAATTCTAAACTCTGATTTTTTGAATTGATACGAGGTTTACTTCCAGGACCTAATGTCAATGGAGCCCAACCACGCACATCATTTGCACCTCCTGCCGAATAACTTCTTACAAATGGCGCTGTGTCTGAATTTCCGTAAGGTTGAATAATACCAAATAAAAATCGACCAGCTATGCTTGAATTAGAATTCATTTTAAATTTTCGACGAACATCAATGTCCAATTTTACGAATTGAGAATAAGGAATGCCAAAAATTAATCCTGCTTGATTTCCATCTCGATCAGGTTCAGCTTTATTAAAACCAAAGGCTTTGTCCAAACCTCGTAAAACATTTCCAGCTAACTCAATTCTAGCTTGTATAAACCACGGATTACTTTTTGGACGAAAGGCATTTTCTTGATTGTATGTAAATTGATATATAAATGAATTAATCAATATATTTTGAGAAATGTTTGCTTTTCTGTATAACATGTTTTCAAAATCAACATATAATCTTGCATCTTCTCCTGTTAACGAGTTCTGAAATCCTTTGTCTGCCTCAATAGCGTCTGTTAATTCATCATCTGTTACATAAATTGGTGCATCTGGATTGTATTCGTAATAGAGTTTTTTTACTTCTTCTTTTGTTGTATTATCTCTAGTAAAAACTTCGTAATAGCGATCTTTTTTACGATTATTGATAAATTCAGTGTTGAAAATAGAGACTTTGTGTTGAAATTCTGAACTCGAAATATCCATATCAAAACCAAAGCCATAAGTCGTTTTATCTAAACCTACATTTTTCTGCGTACTTGCATTCATTCTGATTGCCGATTCAGCAGAGAAACGTTTAGGTAAAATATTATCAAGATTAATAGGTGTTAACAAATAAGGAAACTTCAATTTGGTTTCAATTCCAACTTCGTAAGCATTCAAGAAAGCTTTATTCATCGAGAAATCTTTGTTAACCGAACCCAATGTTCCTTTTAACGTTGTTTCTAAATTTTCTCCTCCACCAAATAAATTCCTCGAAGTTAAGGTCATCCCGGGAGAAATTGCAAAATTCATATAACGAGAAGCGTAACTTTCGACAAATAAATTCAAATCGTATTTCTTTTTAGGCGTAAAAAAAACATCAACATTCAAAATCGAATCTTGTTTGGTTATTCTAAATCCATGTAAGTTGATATTTTCTTTTTTGAAAATATTTCGTTTTGTTTGAATTTCTTGTCGTTGACGATACAATTGATTTGGTCGAATTACAAATGCATCTGTAAAATATCGAGGACGATATTCAGGTTCTTTTGTATAAAAAACGTTGTAATCTTTGTATTCTTTTTTGATTAATGAACTTTCGTCATCAACTATATTGCGCGAATCGGCATAGATATTGACCTTCCCAAAACGATATTGCGTAAAAGGAGTAATACTATCAATTTTCAACGAATCTTGACTAAGTTTATCAATAAACATCGTGACATCAAGGCGCTTATTGCTTTTTAATGTATCCGCTTCAAAGTATAAATCTTCTCCCGTGTCATTAAAATCATAGTAACCTCTGTTCTTTAATAAATCAACAATACGATCACGTTCTTCTTCAAATTTATCAAAGTTGTATTGATCTCCAGCATGTAACACAGTTTGTTTTCCCAAAGGAGAATTCAAGTATTCTTCAATTTTAACGTCAGAAATTTTTTGAGTAAACGTTTCGATATAAGATGGTTCATCTAATTTTATATCATAAATGGTTTCTGCTTTTTTCGAAACCGAATCTTTGTCATAAGAAACAGCTACTTTCGAATCGAAATAACCTTTGTCATGAAATAATCGATTTAAGTTCTTTGCCGAAAATTCTGACTGTTCTTCGTCTAATAAAATTGGTGCTTCACCTTGGCTAAAATAAAGACGTTCTTTCCACAAACTTTGTCCAACATATTGGTTCAGATTATTCTTTGTTAACAAACTATCCAATAACTTTTGGTTACGGAAAGGGGCGTCTACACGATAATATTCCTGAAATGTCTCATCAAACTTTGCAGGCGACCAATTGTACACCCATTGCCAAAGAGGAAAAAATCCTAAGAACTTTCCGGCAGGCTTTTGTTTTACATAATCACTTAAATCTTTGTTGATTATCGCCTTTTTCTTCTTTATATCAGGATCCTCTTTATCGTATTCAAATTTGTTTTTTACAAACAAATATTCTCCTTCAGGAACTTTTTTAGTTGTACTACAGCTATAAAAAAGTAATCCCAAACAAGAGATAAGTGCTATATTTGTTGTAATTTTTTTTTGCATAAATATGTTATCAAATAACGTTATTAAGATAATAACATCTCTCGGTTCTAAAAAATATAGACAAAAATATAATTTGTTTGTCGTAGAAGGTGTTAAAAATATTGGGGAAGTTATAAAAAGTTCTATAAATATTAAAGAATTATTTATAATTGAAGACTTTTGGCCCGAAGCAACACACATCAAAAAGACATTTATAGAAGAAAAAGAGTTGAAAAAGATCAGTTTCTTAACAACTCCTAATGTTGGTCTTGCACTTTGTGAATTACCAAATTATGATGAAAATATCCAATTAAAAGGTTTGTCGATTGCGTTGGATGATATTCGAGATCCAGGAAATTTAGGCACAATTATCCGTTTGGCTGATTGGTTTGGTGTAGAGGATATTCTTTGTTCCAAAGAATCAGTTGATATGTACAACCCAAAAGTTGTGATGTCGACAATGGGATCTTTTACACGAGTGAAGGTGCATTATATTGATTTAGAAAAATATTTATCCCAATATAAAGGAAACATTTTCGGAACTTTTATGGAAGGAGAGTCTATATACGAGCAGACACTTCCACAAGAAGGTATCTTGGTAATGGGGAACGAAGCAAATGGTATCTCAAAAGAAATCGAGGCGTTGACGACAAATAAACTCAGCATTCCGTTTTTTGGGACAAATGGTTCTACAGAAAGTCTAAACGTTGCCGTTGCAACAAGTGTCATCTTAGGCGAGTTTAAGTCTCAACTTTCGCACAAATCATAAAAAAAACTTAATGTTTGCAAACGGGTTATTATTCCACAAATAAATATATACTTTAGTGCGAACAAACAAATAGATTAAGAAAAAACACATGAAATATGTAGCGGTTGTTCTTGCTTCTGCCATGCTTTTTATGGGAAGTTGTAGCAAGAAAAACGAACAAAAAGAAGAACTTAGAAAGAATGATCCGCATGCTTTGCGCTTTGATTCGTTGGATTGGAAGGCAGATTTCAAGCCAATGCACTACACACAAGCAGAGATTAATGATTACCGAAACAAAGTAAATACCTATTATCAAGACTTTTGGGTCAATGGAAATGTAAGTGGAGGTTTGCTGATTGTGAAGAATGGTCAAGTACTTTTAGAGAAATATCAAGGGATGGCAGACCAAAGAAATCAGCGTCCTATCACTCCCGAAACCCCTATTCATATTGCATCTATCTCGAAGGTTTTTACATCTATGGCTATTCTAAAGTTGGTAGAGAAAGGTAAAATTACATTAGATCAAAAGGTAAATACACTGTTAAATAACTTTCCTTACGAGGACATCACAGTTCGTCATTTGCTAAATCACCGCAGTGGTTTACCAAATTATGCCAACGTTTTGTGGAATGGTAAGAAGGTGATGATGGATCGTGAGAAACCAATTTCTAATCAAGATGTGTTAGATATCTTCACCGAACACGATGTTAAACAAATTCGTTCAGCAGATAAAGGTTTTTATTACTCGAACACCAATTATGCTTTTCTTGCTTTAATCATCGAAAAGATAATGAAAATGCCTTACCCTAAGGCGATGAAATACATGGTTTTTGACCCGCTTGAGATGAAAAACACCTTTGTTTTTGAGTATGATCGCGATAAAGATACAGTAGCTCGTTCGTACAAATACAATGGTTATGAGTGGGCTTGGGACGATTTTGACCGTACTTATGGCGACAAAAACATCTATTCTACACCAAGAGATCTGTACAAATTAGACATTGCCATGTATTCGAACGATTTTTTACCAAAGAAAATCAAGAAAGAAGCTTTCAAAGGATATAGTTATGAGCAAAAAGGTTATAAGAATTATGGGCTTGGAATGCGTTTGTTAGAATACGAAGATGGTAAAAAATTGTTGTATCACAATGGTTGGTGGCACGGGAACAATACTGTTTTTGTACACGATGTTAACAATCAATTTACGATAATAGCTTTAGGAAATAAGCAGAACAAAAATATATATAGTGCCTTTAGATTAGCAGGACTTACCGGTACTTATCCTATAAAAGCACCCATAAAAGATTCGATGAAATAAGACGAACAAAGAAGAATAAGGCTGCATATTGTGCATAATCTTCATCAAATTTTATCATAAAAAGTAAAAGCTTTCATTCATTTGAAAGCTTTTTTTAATGCTCTTTTTTCGTATGATACTGATAATCAACAAATTTATTTTGTGAATTAAATATAAAGTATTAATTTAGAGTTAATTAACTATTAACCTGAAAATACTTTTAATTATGGCAATAAAATACAACGTTATTCAAAAAGCTTATCCAGGAGATCCTACTGGTCCTAAAAAGTTTTATGCAAATTCTATTGCAGATGGTGAAATCTCTCTTCGTAGATTAAGTAAAGAAATCGCTCAAACTTCTTCCGTTAGTGAAAGTGATGTCTATGCATCGTTGATTGATTTAGCAAAAATGTTAGCTAAACATTTGGCAGATGGTAAAATTGTTCGCTTAGGAGATTTTGGATCTTTTCAGATAAGTATAAGTAGCGAAGGTGCAGATTCAATTTCAAAAGTAACTTCTGCTTCTATTAAAAATGCTAAAATACTTTTTAGACCTGGCATTGATCTTCGAGAGACTTTAGCGACTTTAAAGTATGAAAAAAAGAAAAGTTAATGTAATTTTTTTAACTTCTAATTGAGGCCAATAAAAAAACGTCAGTAGGTTTTGAGTAAAACCTACTGACGTTTTGA
>NZ_CALGVK010000177.1:0-4207 GCF_937930195.1 uncultured Empedobacter sp. | reverse complement strand
TCTACTTTTCCTTCAATTTGATCTGTATTATCGTGTACTAAACGAATATTACGAACGGCTGTTCCTATTTTAGCATTAATAGAAGAACCTTTCACATCTAAATCTTTGATTAATGTAACATTATCACCGTTTACTAAAACATTTCCGTTGCAGTCTTTATGCAAATCCACACTTCCATCACCTTCGTGATCACCCGAAGCCTTTGCCCATTCCATATTTTCATCATCCAAATACATCATATCCAATGCATCTGCCGCCCACGATTCGTTTCTAAAACGATTTAACATTCGCCATGAAAGCACTTGTATAGCTGGAACTTCGCTCCACATAGACGAAAGTAAAAATGATTCCCAAAAAGAAGCGTCTAACTCTTCTCTCTTTTCAATCTGATTAATACATTTTTGTGTAATGTAAACATTTCGATCAGGATTACTGCTTGCATCTGGATTCACTTCGTAAATCGCTAAATTTTCTGTAGCACCAGTCAGTTCGCATTGGTTACCGCTTCTTTCTTGTAAAAATGTATCTAATTTCATGTATTGATTTTAAAACTTTTACAAAGATAACTTTTATTTAGAATTAAAACTTTTATAGCTTTTGACGAATCTTTTATTTAAATTCGTTCAGAATAAAATCAATCTAAAATGTTAGTAAAAAAGAATTCTGGTGAATTAGTCCCTTACAATCCAAAAGCCCTAAAGCGTTCATTAACAAAATCTGGTGCCAAAAAAGAAGAAGTTGAAGAAGTATTTGAATTAGTTTCGAATGATCTTTATGACGGAATGTATACAAAAGATCTTTACCGTATTGCATTTTCTCATCTCAAAAAATACAGAAGTTCTTATGCTGCACGTTATAGTTTAAAAAGAGCATTGAGAGATTTAGGACCAGAAGGGTACTATTTCGAACAATGGATAGGAAAAGTACTTGAAGCAGCAGGATATCAATCTTTACATTCGGAAATTGTGCAAGGAAATGCAGTGACACATGAGATAGATGTGGTAGCTTGTAAAGGAGAATATTTATTGTTTTGCGAATGTAAATTTCGAAATGATGAAGATGCCAAGATTTCTGTCACGACACCTATGTATTTTTTATCGCGAATGAAAGATGTACAAGATCATACCTATCATTTCTTTGGAAAAGATTTAAAGCCAACGAAAGGATTTTTAGTCACAAATGCTTATTTAACGACAGACAGTATTGATTTTGCAAATTATTACGGAATTGGTTTAATTTCTTGGGATTATCCTGAAACAAATAGCATCAAATATTTAGTGGACAATGCTGCCTTGTATCCGATTACATGTTTAACAACTTTAACGCCAGAGCAAGAAAAAATATTGTTATCTAAAGAATGTATTTTGGTAAAAGATTTACAACAAAATAGTGCTTATTTGGATGTTTTAAACCTCTCTCAAGAACAACGAAATGATGTTTTAGAAGAAGCAAACGAATTGTTAGAAATAGAAAATTTCACCTGTGTAATCGAATAAAACCAATCAAAAAAGAAGCTAAATTTAGCTTCTTTTTTGATTATTATAATTCTTTAAAAATTTCAAAACTATCTTTGTGGTCGCACCAAAATTCATCCAAATTAATCATTCGATTTTTTAAGAACGGAATTATTTGTGGCCAATCTGATTCTCTAAAAATACTTACATTTTCTAATCGCATTTTTATCGTCGAAATCGTTTTTCCATCGTGGTCAACATCCTCTTTTGTCCAAACCCATTTTTCACCAAGATAACTTTCTAACACGTTTTCATATTCTTCAAACTGTTCATAAATCATGGATTGAACGGAAGGGTCTGGATGTGAAATTTCGATCGAAACCTCTGCATATTTACGTTCTACATCCGTTCTAAAACTAATTCCTTTGATTGTCGTTTTATAATTCACCCAATTTATACGCGATCCCTCGGCATTCATTTGCAATTTCATGTACGTTCCGTACGAAATCCAAAATTCTTTTTTTATACGATAAGCTTCTTCTTTTGAAAACAAAATGAATAATTTTTTACAAAAATCGGTTTAATATTCTATTCAACAAAATTTCCCAAAAAATAGCTTGGTTTGATTCTTGTTCTATTAAATTTGAATAAATATTTTTAAATAATAAATATGAAACTATTTTCTTTCCTAAGTCTTATAGGGATTTTGACTTTTTCTTGTGTAAATGCACAAACTGTAGAAACTGTTAAATACGAAGCATTGCACGAAAAAATAGCAAATTATAAAGATGAAGTCGTCGTGGTTAACTTTTGGGCAACGTGGTGCGCACCTTGCGTAGAGGAAATTCCAGCATTTATGGAAATCAATGAACAATACAAAGATCACCCAAATTTCAAGATGCTATTGGTTTCACTGGATCGACCAAAAATTATAGACAAAGTAAAAAAGTTTATGGTTGATAATAAGATTACTGCAGAAGTTGTTTTATTGGATGACACCAAACGTATGAATGAATGGATTCCATCATTTGATCCGAAATGGGCTGGAAATATTCCCGTCACGATCGTTTACGACAAAGGTGAAAAGGTCGTTTTTCACGATCAAGCCATGACGAAATTTGAATTAGAGGACTACATCCAAGAATATTTAGATTAATCAATAAAACTCCTAAAATCTTTTTAGGAGTTTTATATTTTTTGTATGTTTATATCAACATAAAAACACAAAAATGAGTAAAAAACATATCCGAAAAGAGGTTATTCAGCATCTTATTCAGCTTAAACAAGACGAAATCAATGCGTTAAAAGAATCGGAACGAATTTATGCAGAAGGTGCAGATTTAGACGAAGAATCAAGTTTAGAATTGGATGATTTTGCACAACAAAGTCAATCAACTGATGCGGCTCGAAAATTAAATATTCGTATTAATCAAGCCACTGAAGACTTAGAAAATTTCAAGGCATTACGACCTGAATTAATCAATGAAATTACAGAAGGAAACGTTGTTTTGACTGATAAAGTTAATTTTGTAATTGGTTTATCTTTCAAAGATTTCGAATGGGAAAACAAAAAGTTTGTGGGCATTAGTACTCAAGCTCCTATTTTCGAAGCATTAATTGGAAAACGAGCAGGCGACAAATTAGAATTTAACGGGATACATTATACCATAGAAGAAATACTATAACATGCCAAAAGTACATACTATTGATCTGAATTTTCAGAACGAACATGAAGCAATTGCGACCTATCTAATCGAAACAGAACAAGGTCCCGTATTGGTTGATCCAGGACCGTATTCAACTTTCGAGAATTTGAAAGCTGGTATCGAAGCTTTAGGTTGGCGAATCATTGATATAGAAAATATATTAATTACACATATTCATTTTGATCATGCCGGCGCAGCGTGGAAATTTACGGAGCATGGTGCAACAATTTTCTTGAATCCTATTGGAATACCTCATCTTAAAAATCCCGAAAAATTATGGGAATCTGCCAAAATGATTTATGGAGATGAGATGGATCGTCTTTGGGGAGAAATGAAACCGATTAATGAAGAGTTTTTAGTAGGTCTTAGAGATGGTCAAAGTGTAGAATTTGGGGATACTGTTTTCGAAACTATTTACACTCCTGGTCATGCTGTGCATCACAATGCTTATGTAATGAATGATGTTATTTTTACTGGAGATGTTGCGGGGGTTAAAATAGAAAATGGTCCGGTTGTACCACCTTGTCCTCCACCTGACATTCATATCGAATTATGGAAAGAATCTATTGCCAAATTGAAAAAAGTGAATGCAAAAGGTATTTACCCTACCCATTATAGTTATCATGAAGATGTAGAGAATCATTTTGACCAATTAGAAAAAGGATTGGATGAATGGTCAAATTACATCAAACCAATGTACGATGACAACTTAACAGCAGACGAAATAACACCTGTTTTTGTTGATTACGTCACAAAATCATACAAAGATTTAGGGTTATCCGAGGATCAAATTCAAGTGTATGAATACGCCAATCCATGTTGGATGTCGGTTAATGGACTTTTGAGATATTGGAAATTAAAAGAACAAGGTAGATTATAAAAGTAATAGAAAGCTGTCAGTTTACACTGCCCCCAAAAAGTTAGACACTTTTGGGGGCATTTTTATGGCAAGAAAAGTAAAATATGATGTAACATACAAGTTGCGATGTGTCAAAGAAGTTTTAGAAAAACATCGAACAATACGTTCAATTAGTAAAAAAGAAAATA
>NZ_CALGVK010000176.1:0-20495 GCF_937930195.1 uncultured Empedobacter sp. | reverse complement strand
GTTGGTGTTAATTCACCTGCTTCAATCGTAAATTCGTAGGGAAGTAAATGAAATTTTTTGATTTTTTCCCAATTACCAAAATTGACATTTAATTTATTGATTTCGTTTGCAAGCAATTCCTGAATTTTAGGATGTTTTATAAATTCATCTCGTGATAAATTTAGAATAGAAGGTTCATTTTGTTTAGCCCATTCTAAACAATTCTCGTACAACGGAACAATTAAAGCTGAAGGAAATTTTCGTCCTTCTCCAACCACCATTATTTGTTCAATAAAAATAGATTCTGACAATAATTTCTCGATTTGTTGCGGTACAATATATTTTCCACCAGAAGTCTTGAACATTTCTTTTTTGCGATCAATGATTTTCAAAAACTTTCCATCAACCCATTCACCAATATCTCCTGTATACAACCATCCATCTTTTAGTACTTCTGCCGTTGCTTCAGGATTCTTATAATAACCTTGCATGATATTTTTTCCTTTTGCAAGAATTTCTCCATCTTCGGCTAATTTAATTTCAATATCAATCAAAGGCAAACCAACTGTACCGATTCTCATTCCACGTTTTATACAGTTTACAGACAAACATGGTCCAGCCTCAGTTAATCCATATCCTTCGTAAATTGGAATACCAGCTGCTAAGTACAATTTTAATAAACGCGTTTGCAAGGTTGCGCTTCCTGTTGCAACACCTTTTATGTTTCCTCCAAGTGCTGCTTTCCATTTTGAAAAAATTAATTTGCGCGCAATTTTTAATTGAAATTTGTACAAAGAAGAAAGTTTTGATTCGTCTAAATCATATTTTTCTCCTAATGAAATAGCCCAGAAAAACAGTTTTCGTTTTACACCCGTTAACTCTTCTCCTTTTGACATAATTCTATCATATACCTTCTCTAAAACTCTTGGAACTGCCGAAAAAATATGAGGTTGAACTTCTTTCAAATCTTGACCAATAGTATCCATTGATTGTGCAAAATAAATTGACAATCCCATTTTGATATACACGTACTGAAATACACGTTCGTACGCATGACAAGCAGGCAAAAAAGACAACGCTTTATCATAAGCTTGTACTGGAAAAGAATATTCAGAACTGTTTACATCAGCTAATAAATTTTCGTGAGAAAGCATCACACCTTTTGGGTTTCCCGTTGTACCAGATGTGTAAATTAAAGTTGCTAAATCTGTTGTTTTTACTTTATCCATAGAGGTTTGAAGGGTTTCATCAGAAACTGAAATTCCTTTCGAAACTAATTCGATCCAATTTGGTGTATGCGGATAGGTATTAAATGTATAAACTTGTTCAAGATTTGGTACTCTATCTTTTAAACCTAATAATCGTTGGTACAAAAGATCATTGCTAACAATACAAAGTTTTATTTCTGCATCATTCAAAATAAACTCGTAATCGTTGTCCGAAATATTTGGGTAAATAGCGACAACTACTGCTCCTATTTGTTGAATTGCAAAATCGACTAAATTCCACTCCAAACGATTTTCACTTATCAAAGCTACTTTATCATTAGGTTGAACACCATTTGCAATAAGACCTTTTGAGATATTATTTACGCGATTAATAAAATCGGTCGTTGAAATTCCCTTCCATTCATCATTTTCTTTGTAATTAAAAATAGTAATGTTTGGTGTATTTTTCTCTTGAAATCGTGGTAAATCGAATACTCTTTGTGGTTGTTTCATTCTCTTGAAATAAGAATACAAAGTTCGACTATTTCTCGGTTTTTGAAAAGAAAAAGAATTTTCTTTCATAAAATTTCAGAATTTTTAATGGTTGTAAATAATCGTAAGAATTGTAAATTAGTCAAAATTTATATTCAAATGGAGCTTGATCATTACAGAGACGAAGAAGGTTTTAAATTATTTTGTTTAGAAAGTGTAGACGATATAGAGGAGCAAAACGATTCTCAATTGTTAGGTTTTTTAGAACATTTAGCACGAGAATTTCACATTACAAATGTTTACAAGACGACTGATAGTTTTGAAGGTTTAGAAGAAAGTCTCAATAATTTACTTTATCATGACAACTATTTCAGAGAATATAAACTCATTTATTTAGTAGTTGAAGGAGAGGGAAATCAAATCCTGATAGACGATTATTACTACAGTTTAGAAGAAATAGCTGAACTATTTCAAGGAAAATTATCAAATAAAATTGTTCATTTTGCCAATACAATGAATTTGGATTTGGAAGATGAAAGTTTTCAATATTTTATCGATGTTACAGGTGCAAAAGCGTTGTCGGGATATATAAATTCATCTCCAATTCTCAGTACAATTTTGGATCAATATTATTTTTGTTTAGCCAAAGAAATTGATGACGAAGAAGAATTGGTGCATGCTTTGTTTGATAAACATTCTACTTTAGCCCTTAAATTAGGATTTAGATTATACCATTAAAAAAACTCTCCTAAAGAGGAAAGTTTTTTACTATTTCGTTACATCTGCTGAGCCTTATTTCCTTCAAAATGAATCATCCAAGGAATTCCAAATTGATCTATAAATGATGCAAATAATTCCGCAAAAAACTGTTCGCCTAAAGGCATTTCCATTACTTTTGCATGTACAGATAATCGATCATATAATTTCTTAGCTTCATCAGCAGTCTCTGCATCTAACATAACATAAGAGTTATTTCCTTGTACATATTTCTGTCCAAATTCTTCTACAATATCTGATCCCATAAGCATTGTTGATTCATTGATCAATAGAGCAGTATGCATTACTTTATCTTTTGCATTTTCTGGTAATTGGAAATCTGGACTTGCAGGCATATCTCCCATTTTATGCATTCCAATATTTTGCGTATCAAAAACAGTTTCATAAAATTTGAAAGCTTCTTCGCAATTTCCATTAAAATTTAAATAAGCGTGTACTTTAGCCATAATAATTTATATTTTTTTGTGATTATTTATTTAAAATAAAGGTTGACCATTTTCGTCAGTAGTTAAAACCTCGGTCATATAATTTAGAAAAGGTTGTAAAACTTGTATTGATTTTGCAACTTTTTTCGGAAAATCTTCTGCTAATACTTCTTCATCTGTAAAATTTTTAATGAACAAATATTGTTTTTTACGGAGTAAAGCAATTCGTTCATGATCTTTCGAAAAGCCTTTTGGTGCAGACTTCACTTCCTCTCCTTGCATTTCACCAAATTCTTTGATAAGTGTTTTAGATTGTAAAATCTTTTCCAATTCATCGGAAACTTCAATATCTTTTCTGATTCGAAATAGATCATCTCGTTCTGGTCCCCAAAATCCTATTCCAATAAAATTATGATTCGGTTGAATATGAAAATAATATCCACCTCTATTGTGTGGTTTTTTACGACCCGATTGTGCTGAAAAATGTATTTTATATGGCGTTTTATCATTCGAAAAACGAACATCTCTATAAATTCTATAAATTTTCAGTGGTTCTAATTCTTCCTTTTTACTTAATTCTTGGTAAATCGCATTGAAGATTAAATCAGCTTCAGCTTTTGCGGTATCAAATTCATTTTTATGTGTATTAAACCAATCACGGTTATTGTTTTTTTCTAATTGTTTTAAAAAATTAGTGATGTTTGACATGTATTATTTATTTCGAGTTAGAAGATTTTTTTCATAAGTTGCTATCCATTGATCTGGCGTAATTTTAGATGCTAATTTGCCAATTAAATCATACGGAATATCATCTGTTTTTTTGAATCGAATACAGCTTTTTCCCATATCCAATTTTCTTTTTGCATGTTTTGGATATTCTTCTATAAACCAATTTAATAACTTTTCATCCGAATAAATTCCCATATGATACAACGCAATAAAATTCTTTTGTGAAGCTAATCCAATAAAAGGTAAAGGAGATGTTGGATCGCAATGATAGCCATTTGGATACATCGAATGAGGCACAACAAACCCTAGATGACCATAACTTATTTGTTCTTCAAACCCGTTAGGTAAATTCATTTTCAAGGTTTCATATATTTTTTTTACAGTTTCTTTTCTTTCTGGAGGAATAATTTCAAAATATTCATCTAATGTCGAGACTTCGTATTGCATTATTTCGGTATTAATTGTACTATTTCATTAAAACTCTTGATATAAATTAATTAGAAAGTTTAATCTTCACAAATTTCTTTCAATTTTCGCAACGCTCTCAACCACATTTCCCTCATTTGTATTTCAGAAAAAATTGTTTCTTCTACATCAATGGAACAGATTAAACGCGTGTGTCCTTCTATATTTTCGAACTTATAAGATTCTTCATTATTTTTCCAAGAATCAATTTCAGGACCATCAAAAACCTCTTGTCCATTTTCTTTTAACATTCCGATATGCCTCATTTTGATTGATTCTCCTAATTTATTTTCTTCTATTTTAGCGATCATTGCAGCTGTACCTTTTTCAGTTTTATAGGTAAAATATACATTCGAACCTTCGGACCAATCACCTTTATAATCTGAATTTTCGCTAAAAGGTTTTGTCCAAATTCTATACGAATCTGGCGCTAACATGATTTTGTGCACATGTTTTGGTTGTGCATAAATGACTTCGGTAAATGATACTTTTTTCATAATAATTATGTATTTGTTAATCCAAAACTGTTTCGACAGGTTTTTCTACAATTACTACCTGTAATGCACAATTTTTCTGGTTGAAAAAGCGATAAAATAGTTATTCATTTTAAAAGGATTTATAATCGCATCGAAAACTTCATGTGGTAGTTTTTGAATTTGAATAGATGCTTTTGTAGTTAAGTTCATATCCTTAAAATTTAGACTAACTAATTTAATCAAAAAAAGTATTTAATTTTCGATATCATAGAAAAAACATTTAACTATTATTAAATTCTGATTTCAATAATTTACTTTTCTATCAAAAAATTAGAATAAATATGAAAATATATCAATAGAAACTCATATTTTATTTCGATCTTAAATTTTTTACAACGTAACTTTAGCTATTTTTCCTTTATTTCCAACTAAAATTACATATTTTTTGTCCGGTGAAACAGTACACGTATTGTAACTATCTTTAGTAATATTTACCCAATTATGTCCTCCATCGGTAGAATAGTCAACTCCAGAATAGCCACAAACTAAAACTTTATCTTTAGAAATTATTGTTACACCAGATTTATATCCAATAGGATATTTCCATGAATCTTGAAAAGAAATTTTCCCATTTATCATTTTAAATTTATAAAAATTATAGCTTGAATCTTCTGGTTTCATAAAATCACCTCCTACCAAATAACCCACATTATTCGCTGCGTCATAAGCCATTCCATTTATTCCAGAAGTCGTACTTTTAGTTTTTTCCAACGCATACATTTGTCCACCTTTTGGTGTGTAATAATACAAATTAGACAATTCTCCACCCGTAACTATTAACGTTTGTTTTGTATCAACATACAAATTACTTCCACTCGATGCAAAAAAAGCTTCTTTTGGATTTTTCAATCTTAAAGATTGACCGTGAAGCGATTTAGCAACCTCCCATTTTGTAGGATTTGTCATCGTAGAAGTTAAGACAAATGGTTTATCTGGAGACATAGGATCGCCCAAAACAGTAATCTTTTTAGAATTTTTATCCACATAAATGGCATCTAAAAAAATTCCTTTTTCATTATTTTCATAAACTTTATTCCACGTATGACCACCATCTTTCGTTTGTAAAATATAAGCAGGAGAATCGATTCCTAAAGCCAAATAATTACCTTTACTTAAAACTTCAATATCCCTGAAATCTCTATTCTCTACAACTTTCGGGTTGATCCAAGTAAACGTTTTTCCTCCGTCAATTGTTTTTCCAATGGTATTTTTAGAACCCGAGACTACAAATGTTTTAGCATCCTGAAAAGCTAAACCTCTGTAACTTACGTCTAAATTTTCTTCATTAATGATTTGATACGTTTGTGCAAAAGAAAGGCTCGAAAGCAATAGGAGAATATATTTCATGTATTATAATTTTTGATTAAACATTTATATAAAGCTATTTTAACTAAACGAATCAACCAAATATTTTTTAAGTTTGTGTTTTAGTAAAATATAAATGAAACGATATACATTTTCAACACTACTTTTAAGTTTAACCTTAACGTGTTTTAATCCAATTAATCAACAGGTTTTTGGGCAAAAAACAACAATAAATACAGGAAAAAGTTTACAAATTACTGAAAATGCATTAACTACGATTCTCGAAAAAAATAGAGCAAATTATAAAGAAGGAAAAGTTGCTGATTATATTCCTGAACTTGGAAAAATGAAAGCAGATAAAATTGCCTTTTCTGTGGTTGATGAAAATGGAAAAGTGATCAATGTTGGCGATGTTAATCAAAAATTTACCATTCAAAGTATTTCTAAAATCATTGCTTTAATGATTGCAGTTTCTGAAAAAGGAGAAGAAAATGTATTTTCTAAAATGGGATATTATGGAACAAATATGCCTTTTAATCATTTTGCGAATCTCGAAACAACTGGAAAACCATTAAATCCAATGATGAATGCAGGTGCAATTTTAACCACTTCTATGATTGATGGTGAAGGAGAAATTCCTTTTCAAAAAATTCTTAAAATGGTTCGTTATATCACCAAAAATAATTCGATAGATTATAGTAAATCAGTTTACAATTCTGAAAAAGAAACAGGACATCGAAACCGTGGAATGTTTTATTTGATGAAAAACAATGGATTGATTGAAGGTGATGAAGAAAAATTAAACAATTATTTCAAACAATGTTCTATCGAAATAACAACTGAAGATTTAGCTAAAATTGGTTATTTCTTTGCACATCAATGCACACGTTTTGATGGTGATACTACTTACAAAAACGCTCAGATTTCACAATTAATTCAATCGCAAATGTTAACTGCCGGTATGTATGAATTTAGTGGTGAATATGCACGAACTGTTGGTTTACCAAGTAAATCGGGTGTTGGTGGAGGAATTACAGTTTCTGTACCAAATAAAATAGGAATTGGCGTTTTCAGTCCAGCGTTAGACAAACACGGAAATTCTGCTGCAGGTTATCACATGATTTTAGATTTAGTGAAACAATATAATTTAAGTTTATTTCAATAATTTATATCAACCATGAATTTTCAATTTATAAAAAATATTGCACTCGGAATTGGATTATCATTTTCGAGTTTTGTTTCTGCACAAACATATATCTTAAAATTCAAAACAAATTACGGAAAATTTGATGTGATGCTGTACGATTTCACGCCAAAACACAGGGATTTAATTTTAAGTGAAATAAACAAAGGAACATATACTAATGCTCAATTTAACCGAGTTGTAAAAAATTTTGTGATACAAGGTGGAGAATTAGACGATCCTATTTTGGCAAGAGAAGCTGAAAATCCTGAGCAAAAGCCAATTCGTTTAGCTCCTGAATTTAATCCAAAAGCTTTTCATAAAATTGGTGCATTAGGCGCTGGTCGAGATGACAATAAAGAAAAAGGATCGTACTATAATCAACTCTATTTTGTAGTTGGAAAGATAATTACAGCAAAGGAATTGGATGATTTAGAAAATAAAAAAGGAATTAAATATACAGCTGAACAACGTGCTGAATATCTGAAGAATGGTGGTTTACCACGTTTGGATCATGATTACACAGTTTTTGGTGAAATTACAAAGGGATTGGATAACGCAATAAAAATAAGTGAAGTCGAAACTCAAGACGAATTGCCATTAAAACCAGTTATATTTTCAATTAAAGTGAAGCACAAAAAAACACCTTCTAAATACAATAAAACAAGTATTTCTTTGGGTGGTACAGCAATCGGTTTTTAATTATCCAAGACATTAATAATTGTTTATTTTTGCACGACAATACAATTTTATGCAACCATCAATTTTATTAACGACTTTAAACGCAAAATACATTCATCTCAATTTGGCGATTCGTATTCTTTACGATTTGAACCATCATCGTGGCAATATTTATTGGAAAGAATTTACGATAAAATCCGACTTTGATGATGTTGCTGAAAAATGCGCTAAATATAATATTGTTTGTTTTAGTTGTTACATCTGGAATATCACGCAGACATTAGAAGTTTGTAAACGTATTAAGCAAGTTTCACCTGAAACCAAAATTTTACTTGGCGGTCCTGAAGTTAGTTACGAATATGATGATGTAATTGCAAATAATTATATCGATTATATTATTGTAGGTGAAGGTGAAATACCTTTTGAAGAATTTGTTTCGAACTATCCAACAATTGATAATGTTCCAAATTTAGTTTATAAAAAAGAAAACGAAGTTGTTTTTAATGCACAAAACATTCAGTTTGATATTAATCGATTAGAGGGTCGAAATCCTTATCAATACGATCATCCTGCGGATTTGGAAAAGAAGGTTTGTTACATCGAAACTTCTCGTGGATGTCCATATAAATGCGAGTTCTGTTTAGCCAGTTTAGACAATAAAATGCGCTATTTGCCAATGGAAACCATCAAAGAGAATTTGTTGTATCTCATGAAACATGGAAAAACGATTAAGTTTTTGGACAGAACATTTAATATAAAACGTGATTTTACGATCGAATTATTTCAATTTATTTTAGATAATTATCGAGAAGGAAATGTTTTTCAGTTCGAGATCACAGCCGATATTGTTCATCCAGATATTATTAAATTCATCAACGAAAAAGTTCCAAAAAATCTTTTCCGTTTTGAAATCGGTATTCAAACTGTTAATCAACAAAGTAACCGAGAAGTTTCGCGTAAGCAGAACTTTGAAAAAACATCGAATGTTATCAATCAATTGAAAGATCGAATTGAGATGCATTTAGATTTGATTGTTGGTTTACCTTTAGAGTATATTGATGATTTGAAATTTAGTTTCGAAGAAACATTCAAACTTTACCCACCAGAACTGCAATTAGGTTTTTTGAAGTTTTTAAAAGGTACACCAGTCCGTCAAAAATATGAGAAATATGGTTACCAATTTGATCCACTTCCGCCCTATCAAATTGTAAAAAGTGATTTTTTAAGTGAGCAAGATTTAGCGAATATTACGGGTTTAGAAAATGCTTTAGAAATTTATTGGAACAAACCGAGAACGCCAGAAACCTTAAAATATATCGCTCAAAAATATTCTATTTTCGACTTTTTATTGGGATTAGGTCAGTATTTTGAGCAACATCATCTATTTCACAAACATACGTTGAATGATGTGTATCAAACGATCTATGATTTTGCTAAAACATTTTCAAACGATAAGATGATCTTAGAATTAATTGCGATTGATTACTACAGTTTCCATAAATCAAAACCAAAAGATTTGTTTGAAATGGAACAAAAAATTGAAAACGATTTGAGCGAAATTGCTTCGCATCCAAAAAGTAAATTTGTTTCGATTCCGATTTCATTTCATTACCCAAATTGGAAAGAAAATAATCAAATTGAACAAACTCAAGAAAATTGGTTGATCGAATTTATAGGAACCTCGCATAATATCATTCACTGCGAAGTTTTTGAATAAAACTAAAAAAGATGTCTTTACAGACATCTTTTTTAGTTTATAAAATTCCCATTAACTCTACTTCGAAAATCATCGTAGAAAAAGGGCCTAATTCTTTTGATATTTCACGGTCTTTATAGCCTAATTCTGGTTTTACAACAAACCTAAACTTACTACCAACAGGCATTAATTGCACACCTTCTGCCCAACCTTTAATCACATTTTCCAAAGGAAAAGCTGCAGGTTTTTTGCGTTGTACCGAACTGTCAAAAACTTCTCCGTTGATATTTGTTCCATGATAATGACATAAAACGGTATCAGACAAAGTTGGTTTTACACCTTCTCCCAACGTGATTACTTCGTATAATAATCCACTTTCGGTTTCAGTAACACCTTCTTTTAATTTATATTCTTCTCGAAAAGCCAAACCTTCAGTTTTGTTCTTTTCGATTAATTCTTGTTTACGTTTTAATAATAATTCTGCTACTCCCATACCACAAAGTTAAAAGGAATATTTTAAATATATTATCGAAATAATACATCTAAACAAATAAAAATATAATTTTTAGAATTGTAAAACTCAGATGAAATATAATTAAAGTAAGGTTTTATTTTGATTTAAATTGATTAATTGCGTTGATTGTAAATTCTGATAAAACTAATTCACCCGAAATTTTTGCTCTTTCGATTAATAATTCGTTCCAATTTTCTGTTCCTTCCCAAGAAACACGTTTTAAGTGTTTCATCGCTTCTGGATTAGAATTGGCTAATTTTTTGGCTAAAATTTGGATTCCTTCGTCCATTTCTTCTGCATTTGCATAGACTTCTGCGTATAAACCTTTTTCTTTTGCCCATTCCGCAGACTGAAATTCTGTTGCATTAATTGCCATTTGCGTAAAAGCAGAAGTACCTACTTTACGTTCTACAGCTGGTCCTACTACGAAAGGTCCAATCCCTACCGCTAATTCAGATAATTTAACGGCAGCAAAATCTGTTGCAAACGTGTAATCAGCAGCTGAAGCAATACCAACTCCTCCTCCAACAGCTTTTCCTTGAATACGTGCTAAAACAAATTTTGGTGCTTGACGAATTGCATTAATCACATGTGCAAATCCAGAGAAAAACTCTAAACCTGTTTCACGATCTTTAATTGAAATTAATTCATCAAATGATGCTCCAGCACAAAATGTACGGTCACCAGCACTTTTTAAAACGATAACTTTCACTGCTTCATCGTTTCCTAATTTTTCAATTTCAGCAGCTAAATTTCTTAACTGAGTACCTGGCATCGAATTACTTTGTGGGTGAAAAAATTCGATTGTACCAATTCCGTTTTGTATATCTGATTTTACGTAAGCTTCCATTATATAATGTGATAATATGTTAATGAGACAATTAGCTAATTTACCAAATTATCTCATTAACGAATTAATTTTAGTCTTGATTTAATTTTTTAACCATTGTTAAGATAGTTGCGATACCAACAGTTTCACCTGTTTGGTCGTAGATATCCACTAACCAACGAACGATTCCTTTTGCAATATCGTTTTCGTCTTTTTTCTCTTGTTCTATTTTCTCTTTACATGTAAAACGAACGCCAATAGTTGTTCCTGGATAAACAGGTTTCACAAAACGACACTCGTCTACACCATAGTTTAATAAAACTGGTCCTTTTTTGGCTAATACGAATAAACCTGCCGCTTTCGACAATAAATAATAACCGTGCGCAACATTTTGTTCAAAAACTGTCCCTTCTAAAGAAGTTGCATCAACGTGAGCATAGAAATTATCTCCTGATAAAGCTGCAAAGGCATTGATATCTGATTGCTGAACTGTATGTTTTGATGTAATTAACGTATCACCTACTTTAATTTCTTCAAAATGTTTAGCAAATGGATGTTTATCTTCTTCGATATAATCTGCACCATATTGATATTGTTGAGTGACAGCTGTTAATTTGTTTGGAGAACCTTGGAGTGCTGTACGTTGCATATAATGGAATACACCACGTTTTCCACCCATTTCTTCTCCTCCACCTGCACGACCTGGACCTCCGTGTACTAATAATGGAAGTGGAGAACCGTGACCAGTTGATTCTTTGATACATTCAGCATCTAAAATTACGATACGACCATGTAAAGAACTTGCATTTAAAACAAATTCAGTTGCGACATCATTATCTGCTGTTACAATAGAACACACTAACGAACCTTTCCCCATACGAACTAACTCAACTGCTTCTGCAGTTCCGTTGTAAGGTATAATTGTAGAAACCGGTCCGAATGCTTCGATGTTGTGAACATCAGTTTTATTGAATGGATCGTTGTTGAAGAATAAAATTGGAGAAATGAATGAACCTTTGTTTTTATCCGCTCCTTTTACTTCAAAATTATCTAAGTTTCCAAAAATAATTTCTTGTGATTTAGCTAATTCTTCTACTTTTTCACGTACTTCTTTTACTTGAGCAGCACCAGCTAAAGCGCCCATGCGAACACCTTCTACATTTGGATCCCCAATCGTTGTTGTAGCTAATCGTTGTCCTAAAGCAATTTGAACATCTTCAACTAAATGAGCAGGAACCAATGCACGACGAACTGCTGTACACTTCTGACCAGCTTTTGTAGTCATCTCACGTGTAACCTCTTTGATAAAAATATCAAATTCTGCCGAACCAGGTTGTACATCTTCACCTAATACACATGCGTTAAGTGAGTCTGCTTCTAAGTTAAATGGCACACCTTCTGAAGTAATTCTTTCATGTGCTTTTAACATTTGTCCTGTAGATGCAGAACCAGTAAATGTAACAACATCTTCAGATTCAACGTAATCTAAGATTCCATTTGCAGAACCACTAATTAATTGTAGCGCTCCTTCTGGTAAAATTCCAGATTCAATAATAGCGCGAACTACAGTTTCTGTTAAGAATGATGTAATTGTTGCAGGTTTAACGATTGCAGGCACACCCGCTAAAAAGTTAACCGCAATTTTTTCTAACATTCCCCAAACTGGAAAGTTAAATGCATTAATATGAATTGCAACACCACGTTTTGGTGTTAAAATATGTGTTCCTAAGAATGTCCCGTTTTTAGAGATTTTGTGTGTTTCTCCTTCTACATAAAAAGGTTGATCACCAAATTGACGTCGTAAAGATGCATTCGCAAATAAATTTCCAATACCTCCTTCGATATCAACCCAAGAATCTGCACGTGTTGCTCCTGTTGCCCAAGAAACAGTGTAGAATTCTTCTTTTCTTTCCATTAAGTATAATGCTAATTTTTTTAGCATTAACCCTCTTTCTTGAAAAGTCATTTTACGTAAAGTTGGACCTCCAACCGTACGTGCATAATCCATCATCGCACCGAAATCTAATCCAGCTGATGATGCAGTAGCGATTTCGTCACCCGTAATCGCATTATATAACATTTGCCCTTCAGACGAACCTTTTGTCCATTGTCCTAAAGCATAATTTTCTAATTGATAAGCCATTTTTTTATGTTGTTTGTGTATTTTATTAGTATTGAGATATTAGATTTTAGTAATTAGATAAAGTAAGATGAGATTCTGAATCAAGTTCAGTATGACATTTTACATAATACTTTTTACTTACTTTCGTTCCATGTTTTATAATTCGAAGCCATTGAATCAAAATAATAATCTGGTGCTTCGGTCAAAGGTTCACAAGGTTTTAAACTTTCATGACAATCACTTGGTAATTGCATATATTGTTGTGTACCTTGATCCTTCCACTCAATCATTTGATCAGAAACCTGTTTTACGATTTTAGCAGGATTACCAACAACCACACTTCGGGTCGGAATATGCGTATCTGCTTTTACAAATGCTAAAGCGCCTACAATACATTCATCCTCTACTATTACATTATCCATGACCACAGCGTTCATTCCGACCATACAATTTCTTCCAATTGTAGCGCCATGAATTATTGCGCCATGACCAATATGTGCTTTTTCTTTTAAACGAACCGTTGTTCCTGGAAACATATGAATGGTACAATTTTCTTGCACATTGCAATTATCTTCAATAATAATTTGTCCCCAATCACCTCGTAACGCACAACCTGGCCCAATGTAAACATCTTTACCTATAATTACATTTCCCGTAACTACAGCTTGCGGATGAATAAATGCTGTTGGATGAACGACCGGTTTGTATCCTTTAAATTCGTAAATCATATTTATTAGATTTGAGATATTAGTATTGAGCTATTAGAAATTATTAAAGACATCCTGAATTTATTTCAGAATCATATCAAAATGAATGGGATGTTGAACAAGTTCAACATGACAAATGATTCTGAAAATCTAACTTCTCAATACTAACATCTATTTTTACGCTCTTTCTATAATTGCTGCATATCCTTGTCCTAAACCGATACACATTGTAACCAATGCATAACGTTTTCCTGTCGCTTGTAATTCGTACGCTGCCGAATTTAAGATACGAGAACCTGACATTCCAAGTGGATGACCTAAAGCAATAGCACCACCATTTGGATTGATACGAGAATCATTATCAGCTAAACCTAATGCACGCGTACATGCTAAAGATTGAGCTGCAAATGCTTCATTTAATTCGATGATATCAATATCATTTATCGTTAATCCAGCTTTTTCTAACGCAATTTTAGATGCATTAACTGGTCCAATTCCCATGATACGAGGTTCAACACCTGCAACACCTGAACTTACAATGCGAGCCATTGGTGTTAATCCAAAATCTTTAATCGCTTGTTCAGAAGCTAAAATATTGGCCGCAGCACCATCATTCAATCCAGAAGCATTACCAGCAGTTACAGTACCATCCACTTTAAATGCAGGGCGTAACTTAGATAAAATCTCCATTGTTGTGTTATTTTTCGGGAATTCATCTGTATCAAAAATAATCGCATCACCCTTACGTTGAGGAATAACAACAGGAACAATCTCTTTTGCTAAACGACCATTCGCTTGAGCAGCAGCTGTTTTTTGTTGTGACCAAACCGCGAATTTATCTTGATCTTCACGCGAAATATTATCACGTTCCGCTAAGTTTTCAGCTGTATTACCCATTCCATCAACACCCCACATCTCTTTCATTTTAGGGTTGATAAAACGCCATCCAAAAGTAGAGTCATAAATTTTTGCATCACCACCAAATGGAGAAGCTGATTTTGAAACCACTAAAGGAGCACGTGTCATAGACTCAACACCACCAGAAATCATTAATTGAGCATCACCAACTTGAATTGCTCTTGAAGCAGCAATTGCAGCAGATAAACCTGATGCACATAAACGATTGACTGTTTCACCCGGAACCGTATAAGGTAATCCAGATAATAAAGCTGACATACGTGCAATATTACGATTATCCTCACCTGCTTGATTTGCATTACCTAAGATTACATCATAAAATGCGGCAGGATCAATAGAAGGATTTCTTTTTAATAATTCTGCGATTACCAATGCGCCCATATCGTCTGGACGAACAGCAGATAATCCACCTTTTAATTTACCAATTGGAGTTCTAACTCCATCTATAATATATGTTTGGTTCATTTTTATTTCGTTTAAAGGTTAACGGTTTATGCTTTACGAAAGTCGTTCAGCGTTGACCGTTTAACGTTAAGCTACTTCAATTAAAGGTTTACCTGTTCTAAAGCAAGTTCCTTTAAATAAAGCAATTAACTCGTTATTTTGATTTGTTACTTTAATATCGTAAATACCTGTTCTTTTAGTTGAAGAAACTTCTTGTGATTCAATTGTAAATACATCTCCATCATGCCCAGCTTTTGTAAAAGAAATATGAACGTCTAATGCAACAGATATATTATTGTACATATTACAAGAAAAAGCAAAAGCAGAATCTGCCATTGCAAATGTAATTCCTCCATGAACAGAGCCAACTCCATTCATCATTTCAGGACGAATTTTCGCTTGCAATTTTGCATAGCCTTCTTTTACTTCAATCACTTCAAGACCTAACCATTCGCTAAATTTATCGTGGTCAAGCATTCTATTTAATAACTTTTGTGGTTCCATTTTTTTGTGTGTTCGTATTGTGATAATTTTTAGTAGAATGTTTTGTTTTCTTTCACCATATTACGGATAATAGGGCTCAAACGGTAACGATCTTCATGGTAATAATTGTACAATTCATCTAAATCGTTTTGTACATTTTTGATACCATATTCATCTGCCCATTTCAATAAACCTTTTGGATAATTAACCCCTTTCGTCATCGCTGTATCTAAATCCTCACGATTTGCAATGTTTAAGAATAAAGCATCTGCTGCTTCGTTAATCAACATAACTAAAACACGCTTAAAGATTTTTTCTAATAAAGCTTGATCTTGAGCTGGTGCTTTCTTTTCGATACCTTCGGCATAATTGTAAAATCCACGTCCTGACTTACGACCATAAAATCCTGCTTCGAATAATCTTTTTTGAGAAAAAGATGGTTTAAAACGAGGATCGTAAAAGAATGATTCGAAAACCGATTCTGTAACACGGTAATTTACATCATGACCGATGAAATCCATTAATTCGAAAGGCCCCATACGGAAACCTCCTACAGATGTCATTGCGTAATCAATCGTTTCTGCATCAGCAACACCTTCTTCTAATAAACGAATTGCTTCGCTATAAAATGGACGAGCTACTCGATTGACAATAAATCCAGGCGTATCTTTTGTGATAACAGGTAATTTATTTACAGATTGAATTAACGTTTTAATTTCTTCTGCCAAACCTTCGCGTGTTTGCACAGCTGGAATAATTTCTACTAAAGCCATTAATGGTGCTGGATTGAAAAAATGGATCCCAATCACACGTTCAGGTTTAGAACATGCCGATGCAATAGATGCAATGGATAATGATGAAGTATTTGAAGCTAAAATACAGTCTTTAGAAACAATTTCTTCTACTTGTTTGAAAACCGATTTCTTGATATCTAAATTTTCAATAATTGCTTCAATGATTAAGTCTGCAGATGAAAATGCATCTAAGTTTGCAGCATATTCAATATTAGCTTGAATTTCTTGTGCTTTTTCAGCGGTATATTTTTCTTTAGCGACTAACTTTTCAAACGTTTTTGCTAAGTTTTGTTTTGAACGATCTAATGCGTCTTGGTTAGTGTCATATAAAACAACGGGATGACCTGATTGTGCAAAAACTTGCGCAATACCAGACCCCATTGCTCCACCACCAATAATTCCTATTTTTTTCATGGCTTATTCTCCTTTAAAAACTGGATTTCTTTTTTCTAAAAATGCATCTACACCTTCTTTGTAGTCAGCTGTATTTCCTGCTTTTGCTTGAAAAAGACCTTCTTGTTTTAATTGTTCTTCAATTGAATTTTGAAATGATTGGTTTAATAATTTCTTTGTATAAGCCAATCCTTTTGTAGGTAAATTAGCTAATTTATGAGCAATTTTGGCTACTTCAGCATCAACTGTATCGTCTGCAAAATAATCGTAAATCATTCCGATTTCTTTTGCTTGTTCAGCCGAAACTTTATCAGCTAATAACATTAATGCCGCTGCTCTTTGAAAACCAATTAAACGAGGTAAAAAATAAGTTCCTCCACAATCAGGAATCAAACCAATTTTAGAAAATGCCTGTATGAAGTTAGCAGATTCTTTAGCTACCACTATGTCACAAGCTAAAGCTAAATTTGCTCCCGCTCCGGCAGCAACACCATTTACAGCAGCAACAACTGGTTTGTCCATGTTTCTAATTTTAAGAACCAATGGATTGTAATTTTCGTTGACGATTTTGTTGAAGTCGATTTCTTTTTCATCTAAAACTTCACCTAAATCTTGGCCAGCGCAAAACGCTTTTCCAGTAGCAGTTAATACAACTGCACGAACTGAGGCATCTTGAGCTGCAACATCTAAATGATGTTGTAAGGCTTTAATCATTTCGTGATTAAAACTGTTAAAAACAGAAGGACGATTCAACGTGATCGTAGCAATTCCTCCCTCTTGTGTGTATAGGATTGATGTTGAATTTTCCATAATTTTTTAGTGATGACATTTGAAATAGTCAAACGGTTCGTGGCAACTATTACATTGATACATAGCTTTGCAGGCCGTTGAACCAAATTGACTGATAAGACGCGTATCGTGCGAGCCACATTGTGGACATTCGATATTTTGTTCGTCTGAAAAGAGCGCATCGCTCGAAGGATTTTTTGTTGGAGGCGCAATTCCGTACGCTTTCATTTTTTGTTTTCCTTCTTCAGTCATCCAATCAGTTGTCCACGATGGGCTCAACTGATTGATGACATTGATATTTTTTAATCCTTTCTCTACTAATTTTAGTCGAATAGAAATAGAAATCGCACTCATTGCAGGACAACCAGAGTATGTTGGTGTGATGGTTACATTGACTTTTTCATCTGCTGTAATTTCCACCTTACGTACTACTCCTAAATCAAGTACACTAATCACTGGAATTTCAGGATCAGGAACTTCCTCCAACCATTGCCAAATTTCTTTTTCTGTTACCATTGTAAATTAGGATATGTTCTTTGCATGTATTGTAAGTCAGTTAAGATAAAACCTAAATGTTCTGAATGAACTCCTTCTTTACCTCCTTTTTGTGCAAACGTATTTTCGACATCAGCTTCTATTGTTGCTTCATCCAAAACAGCTTTTACATTGGCTAACCAAGTTGCTTTAAAATCGATTGGATTATCAATTAAACCTTCTTCGATTAATGCTTTTTGATAAGGAGCTAAAATAAATGCTTCACCTACATAAGGTAAAATATCATAAACTGCTTGTTGAATTTTATTGTGAGATTCTTCTGTTCCGTCTCCTAAACGAATCATCCATTCTGCAGACCATTTTAAGTGATATTTCACTTCTTTTAATGATTTTTCAGCGATTGATTGTAATTTAAGATCTTTTACTTTTAAGAATTGCTCTAACAATAATGCATGGTATGAATCGTAAAAAAACTGACGTGCAACTGTATCACCGAAATGTCCGTTTGGTTGCTCTACTAACAATAAATTTTTGTATTCGCGTTCTTCGCGTAACATTGCTAAAGTATCTTCTGTTGTACCATTACCGATCATTTCGGCTGCATAATTGTAATAGTTAGAGGTTTGTCCCAATAAGTCTAAAGCCATATTCGACATAGCGATATCTTGCTCTAAAACTGGTCCATGACCACACCATTCGCATAAACGTTGTGCCAAAATCAGATTTGTATCTGCTAAATGCAAAATAAAATCGATGTAATTTTGGTTGTTTTGATAAACTGTACTTGTCATAAATTACATGTTTTTAATTTCTTCTGGTACTTCATAAAAAGTTGGATGACGATATACTTTGTCTTCCGCAGGATCAAAGAATTGCTCAGATTCATCTGGGTTTGATGCGTGGATATTCACTGATTCTACAACCCAAATACTAACACCTTCTAAACGACGTGTATACACATCGCGCGCATTTTGTAATGCCATTGTAGCATCTGCTGCGTGCAAACTTCCTACATGTTTGTGATCTAATCCTTGTTTACTTCTAATAAATACTTCCCATAAAGGCCAATCTCTATTTTCCATCTTTTTATGCGTTTTTGCGTTGTTCTTTTTCTAATTCTCTTTGTTTTCTTTTTTCGTGGTAAGCTGTTGCTGCATCACGCACCCAAGCTCCTTCGTTGTGTGCATTACGACGTGCGTCTAAACGTTGTTTGTTACATTTTCCGTTTCCTTTAACGACATTCCAGAATTCTTCCCAATCAATTTCTCCGAATTCGTAATGACCTGTTTCTTCATTAAATTTAAGATCTGGATCTGGAATTGTTAAACCTAAATATTCGGCTTGAGGAACAGAAACATCTACGAAACGTTGACGTAATTCATCATTCGAAAAACGTTTAATTCTCCATTTCATTGATAATTCTGAGTTAGATGATTCTTCGTCTTTTGGACCAAACATCATTAATGTAGGCCACCACCAACGATTCATTGCATCTTGCATCATCGCTTTTTGTTCTTCCGAACCACGTGATAACACAACTAACGCTTCGTAACCTTGTCTTTGGTGAAAAGATTCTTCTTTACAAACACGAACCATTGCACGTGCGTAAGGTCCGTAAGAAGTTCTACACAATGGAACTTGATTTAAAATCGCTGCTCCATCAACCAACCATCCAATCATTCCGATATCAGCCCAAGTAAGTGTTGGGTAATTGAAGATTGAAGAATATTTTGCTTTACCAGAATGTAAGTCATTTAAAGTTTGGATACGAGATGTTCCTAATGTTTCTGCTGCACAGTATAAGTATAGACCATGGCCCGCTTCGTCTTGTACTTTCGCTAATAAAATTTTCTTTCTATTTAACGAAGGAGCTCTTGTAATCCAATTTGCTTCTGGTAACATTCCAACAATTTCTGAGTGAGCATGTTGAGAAATTTGTCTAATTAATGTTTTGCGGTATGCTTCTGGCATCCAATCTTTTGGTTCGATACGAACTTCATTTTCAATCTTTTGATCAAAGATTTCTTGAAAATCAATTTCTTTTGCACTCATTTTAAAAGTTTTTAAAGTTGATTATTTGGCATCAAAATCTACCACGACTTCGGCAGAACGAGGATGCGCTTGACACGCTAATACAAAACCTCTTTCTAATTCATCTGGCTCAAGTGAGTAGTTGATGTCCATTTCTACTTCACCTTTCTCTACTTTACACTTACAAGTTGCACAAACACCACCTTTACAAGCGTAAGGTAAATCTGCACCATTTTGTAAAGCCGCATCTAAGATTGTATCGCCGTTGTAACCTAAGTCAATTTGTAAGGCTGTTGCATCTAATTTGATGGTCACTTTACTCATCGTGTCATCCGACTTTTTGACTGCTTTTTGACGTTCAACCTTTTTCGCTTCAGCTGTTGCACTGTAGAATAACTCGAAATGCAAATGTTTTGCATCTACACCTGCTTCTACAAAAGCATCTGGTCTCGCCAGAAGTAGGTAGCCTAACCGCAAGGAGGGCGCTTACCACGGCGGGG